>PSRJ01000344.1 GCA_003175985.1 Terriglobia bacterium | reverse complement strand
CCCGTACCAGAGAATCAACTGCCGGTAGAACTACCTACAGAGGGTGTTGAATTCACAGGCGAGGGTGGCAATCCGCTGGCGAAAGCTTCCTCATGGGTCAACGTAAAGTGCCCGCAATGCGGCGGCAACGCCCGGCGCGAAACCGATACCATGGACACCTTTATCGATTCGTCCTGGTATTTTTACCGCTATTGCGACCCGCGAAACGACCGGATGCCATTCGACCCCGCCAAGATTGCATATTGGTTTGAAATCGATCAATATATCGGCGGCGTCGAGCACGCCATCCTGCACTTGATTTACTCCCGCTTCTTCACGAAGATGATGCGGGATATCGGGCTGATCGAGAACAGCGAGCCGACGCGCCGTCTTTTCACCCAGGGGATGGTGATTGCCGAAGGCGCCAAGATGTCGAAATCCAAAGGTAACGTTGTAGGCGCGGATTCCCTGGCGGAGCGCTTCGGCGCAGACACCGCGCGCATGTTCGTCCTGTTTGCCGCGCCTCCCGAGAAGGAAGTGGACTGGAGAAATGAGGGCGCCGAGGGCATTTATCGCTTCCTGGGACGGGTCTACCGGTTTGCCACGCGGAATATCGGCCGGACGGATTTTCCTCCGCCCGGTGAGACGGATCGCAGGGTCATTCGCAAGCTGCACCAAACGCTAAAGAAAATTACGGAAGACTTCGAGACGCGCTGGCACTTCAACACGTGCATCTCCTCGATCATGGAGCTCGTGAACGTGCTCTACGCCGAAGAAAAAGAAATCTCGGCGCAACCTATGTGCGAGATTCTGGAGAGCCTCTCGCTGATGCTGGCTCCTTTCGCGCCATATGTGTCGCAGGAGATTTGGGACGAACTGGGCCGTGACGGCCCGCTGTTTCGCAACCCGTGGCCCGCGTTCGACAGCGAACTGGCCAAAGAGGATCTGGCGGAAGTCGTGGTGCAGGTGAACGGGAAGCTCCGCAGCCGCATTTACGTGGCGTTCGGCACTCCAACGACGGAGCTGGAACAACGCGCGCAGACGGATGACAAGTTGAAGCCGTTTATCGAAGGCAAGCGGGTAGTGAAGGTGATCACCGTACCCGATAAGCTTGTCAATCTTGTCGTGAAATAGCAGCGAAAGACATCAAGGATTCTCAGGCCAGGCGTGCTTGGGATAGCGGCGCGCCAGTTCCTTGCGGACCTGCGGGTATAAGCGTTGCCAGAAGCCGGCAAGATCCGTGGTCGTCTGCACGGGCCGCTGATTGGGAGCGAGCAGGCGTACTACGAGGGGCACTGCGCCGCGCGCCACGGCCGGAGTTTCCCGCATACCGAAAAAGTCCTGCAGCCGGGAAGCGATCCACGGAGGCTGGCCGGCGTCGTAATGAATCCGGACTTGCCTTCCTCCGGGCAAGCGCACTCGCTCCGGAGCTACTTGCTCGAGCAGGCGGCGGGCCGCGGGCGGAAGCTGTTGCTCGACCAAGCGGAGCAAGGCCCCGCTACGCAGCGCGGCGTCGAGTTCGCCGAAGCTCTTCAATCCCGCGGCCGCGGCGCGGAGAGCCGCCTCGATTTCGGGCGGGCCCAGACGCGGAATATCGGCATGCGCGGCGGCGAACTCAATACGCGAGAGGTATGCCTGCAACTCCTCGGGATCGGCGAAGCGCGCCACTCCGGCCTCCAGCGCTTTTTGCGCAAGGAGCGCAGCCGCCCCTTCCGGGTCCGGATCTACGCGCTGCTCCTCGATGGCGATTTCCCCGAAGCGAAGCGCGGCAACCGCTTCCACGCGCTCGGCCGCACGGTTCCACTGGAGCACGGAGGTCTCGCGGATGCGGCCGGGAAATAAGTCGAGCAGCCATTCGGGCTCGACCGCACTGGCCAGGCGAACCAGCGGCGCTTTTTGATCGCGGCGATCCTCAGCGTCCACGGCCACCAGAAAGTCGGCGCCGGTCACAGTGCTTGACGGTGAAAGCAGCGCCGGGCCGCCCGCCGCCAATTGTAATTCGTGGCCTTGGCGCCGCTTCGCGACCCGGTCGGGGAAGGCTGCCAGGACCGAGATCAGGAGGGCGTCTTCATCGCTCCGGCTCTGGCGGGGAGGATTTACGAGCCGGCGAACCTGCCGCACTACCTGGGCCGCGCGCGGGCTCCACTGGGATTCGAGAAGCATCAACAGGTCGGAACGGCTGCCGTGCCCGGGGTGCGCATCCAGGCGCTCGCCGGCGCTCAGCAGAGCCGCGATGGTGCACCCGTCTTCGGCCACTCCACGGGCGCGCGCTTCGACAATGAGGCGGGCGAGCCGGGGGTGCAGCGGATACCGCGCCATCTCCCGCGCCGCGGGCCCCTGAGCGCCCAGTTCGCGAAGCAACTCGCCGGCATGCTGGACGTGCGCCGGGGGCGGGGCATCGAGCCAGTCGAGTTCCTCCAGCCCTCCGGCGCCCATTGCTTCCACCAGCAGCGCGGCCGGAGCGAGATCGGCGCGAGTAATTTCGGGGGCATCGTGGGTGGGCCTGCGCAGGAAGTCCTCGCGCGGATACAGGCGGATGACACGGCCGGGAGCGGTACGGCCCGCTCGGCCAGCGCGCTGGTTGGCGGATGCCTGGCTGATGCGAGCCACTTGCAAGACAGGCAGCCCCGACCAGGGCGAATGGCTCGCGACACGCGCCAGCCCGCTATCGATGACAGCCGTTACGCCTTCGATGGTCACCGAGCTTTCCGCCACATTGGTGGAAAGGATCACCTTGCGCCGCTCCGAAGGCGCCACCGCCCGATCCTGCTCTTCCGGCGTTTGATCGCCGTGCAACGTCAGCAGCAACAACCCCCGATGCTCGGCCAAGGCAGCACAAGCAGCTTGAGCGCGCCGGATTTCGAAGGCGCCGGGTAGAAACACGAGAGTGTGTCCCGCGGTCTCCAGGCGCTCCAGGGCCTTGGCGACCTGCTGCTCCAGCGGGACGGGCGAATGCGGCGTGTACTCGATTTCGAGCGGGTATTGGCGGCCCTCGGACCGCAGTGCGCTCGCGTTGCCGAGATATTTCACCAGGGCGGCGGAATCGAGCGTTGCGGACATTACGACGAGCCGCAACTCGGGCCGCCCGGTGCGCTGCAGGCGGCGCAACAAAGCCAGAGCCAGGTCGCCCTCCAGGTGACGCTCATGAAATTCATCGAGCACGACGCACGCTGCCGATGAGAGCGTAGGGTCGGAAAGCAGGCGCCGGGTAAGCACTCCCTCGGTCAGGAAGCGAATGCGCGTGTGCGGCCCGGCGAATTCTTCGAATCGAACCTGGTACCCGACTGTGCCGCCCACAGCCTCGCCTCGTTCCCGCGCAACAAAACGCGCCGCAAGCCGGGCGGCCAGGCGGCGCGGCTCCAGAACCAGCACTTCGCCATTGAAGAGATCGGCGAGCGCAGCGGGAACGCGAGTCGTTTTGCCGGCTCCCGGCGGCGCTTCGATCACCAGATTGCGAGCGGCCTGCAGGCGCTGCGGAATCTCGGGAATCAGCGCGTCAATGGGAAGGGGCACGCAATCCCGCGATGGTTTCCCGCATCTTGTCGGCCTGAGGCCAGTCGGGATGCCGCGTCAGGAAATCTTCCAGCATCTGGGCCGCCTGATCGCGCTGGCCCCGCCGGGAGTAGATCTGAAACAGAAGCAGTTGGGGATAAGAGAAATTGGCGGGATCGAGTTCACGCGTATGTTCCAGGTATTTCACGGCGAGATCGTACTGCCCCACTGAGAAGTACGTGAAACCAAGCTGCGCATTGGCAAGGGCATCGTTGGGGCGCGCAAGGACCGCTTTCAGGTTGTAGTCCAGAGCCTCATCCAGCTTTCGCAGAGTAACCAGGACGCCGCCCAGGTTCACCAGAGCTTCGTAGGATTGCGGGTCCTGTTGCACGGCCATGCGAAAACATTCTTCGGCGCGATCGTATTTGCGGCCCTGGTAGGCAATGGTGCCAAGATTATTCCAGGCCGCCGAGAACTGTGGCGCGAGATCGACCGCACGTTCCAGGTGTTTGACGGCCGAATCGACGTCGTACCGGGACAGGTCCTTCTGCGCATCGCGATACGAACGCAATGCCGATTCGGGAATGGCGAGCTGCCGCGCCGAAACGATGTGCCTGCGTAACGAGGTGGCGTAGACGAAGTCGGAATCCTTTAATTGCAAAGTGACGGCGACTCGGCCCTTGGAATTGGCGGTGCCCGGTCCAATCTCGATCGTTCGGCGGGTTTCGCCGCGCCGGCGGATGAACACGGAGAGCGTGTACATGCCCGGCTCGAGTTTCTTGAAATGAAAGCTGCCATCGACGTTCGCCAGAGTATAGGCGGAGAATGGCACGGTGCTGCCGAAAAGCGAGACGGACGCTCCGGAGCGCGGGACGAGGCGGCCGGAGAGCTCGAAACCCGGATCTGCCGCCCATGCTGCGGATGCCGCCAGGAGCGGCAATAGAACGCGGAGCATACGCCGCTTCCGATTTTACCCCTGGGAGGCCAACTTGTCCCGGAACGATAACTCCTGGCGAAGGCGCCGCCTTTCCAGCACCCCGTCGATCCGAATCCGCCACAGCACGGGGTCGAAGGGTTTGGTGACGTAATCATCCGCACCCATCTCGATGGCGCGCACCACACCATCCAGTTCGTCAGGCGCAGACACTGCGATTACGGGCACGGAAGCGAAGCGGGGGTTCTTCTTCAGCCGTCCCAGGGTTTCTATTCCATCAGTGAGCGGCGCCATAACGTCGAGCAGCACTAGATCGAAGACCTCAGCGGCTGCAAGGTCGAGCGCTTCGGTGCCGCTGGCGGCGGCGCCGATTGCGTACCCGGCACGTTCGAGACGCCGCGAAATCTTAAACCGGTGCGTGGCATTGCCGTCTACCAGCATCAACCGTGGACCTGTCACGTGAGACGCGGGTTTGGGCCGGGCGGGGACCGGGTCCTCCACGGGCTGCGGCGGCGCGGCCGAGCTGAGCAACTCAACAAGGGAGAGTGTCTCTTTCCGGATCAGATACAGATCCGTCTGCCAATCCGAGCCGGCCCACGCCTCTGCGTCGCGTAGGAGCTCATCCACACAATTCAGGATTCGCTCGCTGCGAGGGCGCACCCGGTCGTACAAGTGAGGCAGTTCCAGGCGATCAACGCTTTGGCGATTGGCCAGCGCGTCGTTGATGTCAACCAGGGCAGCGCGCCCCGAGGAATAGATGTTCCGTAGGGCTTCGAGCCCCTTCGTGACGCCGGCCGCGGAGGTATCTTCGATTAACATCTCGGCATAACCCAGGATCTGATTTACACGAATCCTGGCCCGATGGCGCAGCTCGGAAAGTTCGGCGTTAGCCAACTCCCCGCCGTTGTGCATCCTCGGAGAAGGGGTGCCGGCACTCATAGGACAGGCCGGGGTGGCGGCCCTTGAGCCGATTGGTGTGCAGAAATGTTCGTTAGTCGCACGCTCCAAATCGCGTTTTAGCAGGCGAGGTGCCAGCGTGCGCGTAGCCCCTAAACTCAGGCGGTGTCGCTTGCCCTACATCTATCGGCAATGACTTCTGCCCGGCACTCCACGATAAAGTTGACGGATTGAGCGATCGCACAAAGCTGATGCGTATCTTGATGAATAGCAATAGCATCCGCGATCCTCGTGCCATCGCTAATCTTCATCAAAGGGTGGAGGACCACCTTTGTGAAGCGTCCGGAGCCATCCTCACGCTCGGTCATCTGACCTTCGGCACGGTCCTCATACTCGGTTATTACTATCCCGGCGTCGGCGCAAAGATGCAGGACCCAGAGCATGTGACACGCCGAGAGTGCTCCCAGGAGCAATTCTTCCGGGTTGTAACGCTCCCGGTCGCCACGAAAAGCCGGATCCGAAGATCCGGGTATAGGGGCGAGCTTCCCCGGCGCAGTCAATTCATGGTTGCGGTTGTATGAAGTGTAGCCGGCCGTGCCGCGGCCGAGGTTGCCCGTCCACCGCGTGGTCAGCTCGTAGTGATGCTGGCGCTTCTCTCGCATTCTGATGTTGACTATAGCGCGGTTGTTTGGCAGGGGACTGGCGGTGGTGGAGGCTTCCGGTCTGAACCGAATCGATGATCCTCCGATCCACCGATAGGCTCCTCCGCGATGACGGAAGCCTCCACCGGTGGGTCCACTGTGCAGCCTGTCTGCCAAATTGGGTCACAAGCCAAAGGATTTAATTTCAGTCAGTTACGTATAGTGCCGAGCCGGTACAGGCACGTTGCCGGCACCAACCTTGTAGTCATCCTGTCTACTTTGTGGACAGGAATGACACAATGGGTTAGACTGAAAACCTCGATGGGGGCATCCACCCAGGTAGGCCTGCACGAAAAGCTTGCGGCCATTCTGGCGATCTGCCAGAAAATGAATTCCGAGCGGGACCTGAGCGCCCTTTTGGATCTCATCGCCCGGGAAGCTACGAACCTGCTCGGCTGCGAGCGCGCCAGCATTTTTCTGTTGGATAAGCAGAAAAACGAGCTTTGGTCAAAAGTGGCGCTGGGAAGCGATCAGATTCTGCGGTTTGAGGCCAGCCTCGGAATTGCGGGATATTGCGTCAGCACCGGCGCGGTCGTCAACGTTCGTGACGCTTATCACGACCCGCGCTTTTACAACGCCATAGATCGGCAAAGCGGCTACCGCACGCGGAACGTCCTGGCGGTGGCGGTTCGCAATGAGCGCGGCGAAGTCATGGGCGCCTTTGAAGCGCTGAACAAGAGATCGGGGGTATTCCACGCCCGCGATGAGGAATCCCTAACAGCGTTGGCGGCCCATGCGGCTATCGCCATCGAAACAGCCCAATTGGTTGGCGATTTGCGCCGCGCCCAGGACGAACTGGCGGAACAGAACGGCCACCTCCGCCGCGAGGTGGAGAGCCGCTACTCGACGCACGGCATCATCTGCGCCGGAACCAGAATGCAGCAGATCGTGCGCATGATTGAGCGCATACGGGACAGCTCCGTGAGTGTCCTGATTACGGGCGAGAGCGGTACGGGCAAGGAACTGGTTGCCAAAGCCATTCACTACGCCAGCTCGCGTTCCCGCAAGCCGTTTGTCGCGCTGAACTGCGCCGCCCTCCCGGATAGCCTGGTGGAAAGCGAACTATTCGGCATCGAAAAGGGTGTGGCCACGGGCGTGGAACCGCGCATCGGGCATTTCCAGAAAGCGGATGGCGGCACCTTGTTTCTGGATGAGATCGGCGACCTCAGCCTTCCGGCACAAGCCAAGATTTTGCGCGTTTTGCAGGAACGGGTACTGGAGCGGGTCGGCGGACGCAGCTCAATTCCCGTGGATGTGCGTGTTCTCGCGGCCACCAACAAGGATCTCCCGGTCCAGATTGCGAAAGGCGCGTTCCGTGAAGATCTTTATTACCGGTTGAATGTGGTGCACATTCCCATGCCTCCGCTGCGCGAAATCCGTGAAGAGGTTCCGCTTCTGGCGCATCATTTCTTGCAGGAATACTGTAAAGAAACGGCGCGGCCAGCCATGCGGTTTGCGCCGGGAGTGTTGCGCAAGCTGCTGGCGGGGGACTGGCCCGGCAACGTGCGGCAATTGCGCAACGAAGTGATGCGGCTGGCCGCCTGCACCGCGGGGGATCTCATCGTCGAAGACGACCTCTGGGATGGCCTCGCCAAGCCGGCCGGCGAAAACCGGCGGACGGCTTCACGGGCGCGCACTACGCTCAAAGCTGCCGTGGAAGATCTCGAGCGCCGGATGATCGCCGAGGCACTGGCCACCACGCAAAACAACCAATTACAGGCCGCGCGCCTTTTGGGTCTAAGCCGCCAGGGTCTGATTAACAAAATGAAGCGCTACGCGCTTTCGTGAACTTGCGAAGACGAAATACACTGGACCGCTCCCTGGCGGCCGCGGCTCGGTAGAAATGCCACGCCTCGCCCGAACTTTGTTGCTGTTCGCCGCTCTTCTAGCGGTGCTGGGTTTCGGCATTTCCCGGTCGGGGGTAGCCGAGCCATTCAGCGATCCGTTGAGCCTCATCCGCTCCCAGGATGAATCGGCGTATGCCAACGGCGCGCTCCGGATGGCAACCGCCGGCGGCTGGTTGACGCCGAGATTCATGGGGCGCTACCTGCTGATTAAACCTCCCCTGCTGGTTTGGCTGGCGGGCTTCTCCATGAAGATCGGAGGAATCTCGCGGTTTGCGCTGCGCCTTCCGGTTCTTGTGGCGGGCGCGCTGGCAACGCTGCTGCTGATTGTCTGGTCGGCGAAGGCACACTCGTGGTGGACTGCCGCGGCAACCGGCCTGCTGCTGGTCGCCAATCCGTTGTGGCATACGTTTTCACGGCTCTGCTATACCGATATGCTGCTGGCGGCGGCGATCATCGCCGCCCTGTTCACCTTGTGGCGCGATCCGGAACTCTCGCGGCGGGAAAGCATCCTGGCATTCGGAGTTTCGGTCGCCGCGGGAGTCATGGCCAAGAATATTGCCGGGCTGCTGCCCGTAGCCATCCTGGCGATTTTCTACCTCCTGGTTCGCCTGCGTCCCACGGCAGCTCTTGCGAAGGCCCTCGCCGTGGTGGCGGTGCTGGCTGGCCCATGGCACATTTATCAAGCCATCGCGCATGGCCGCTGGTTCTGGACCGATTATGTGAAGATCCAGCTTCTGGGGTTCGGATTGAATCCTCCGGCGCAACCGGTTGCCGAAGGCGCCATTCAGTTTTACGGAAAGCGGCTGTTGTTTACGGACCCGTTTCTCTCGGCGCTCGTTTTGCTGGCGCTTCCCTTTGTCCTCCACGCCGCCAAGGAGCGAAAGCACGAGGCCGCTCTTTTGCTATCGTGGATGCTCGTCACCGCAGCCGCGGTGCTCGCTTTTCAATACCGCAACCTGCCGTACCTGTTGCAACTGATTCCACCGCTGTCTCTCGCCGCCACGGGCTTCGGTCCTGTAGCCTCGCGGAAGGGCGGCAGACTCGCCGTGCCTGTGCTGGCAGCCGTGTTCTGCGCCAAGGCGATCGCCGGCACTCCGGCGTGGGCCATCTCTTACGGCGCCGCGCCTCCTCTCCCTGCGGCCGCCGCGCTGCGATGGTATGCGGGGCTCTCCCGGCCGAATGAACTGCTGGCGGTTAACACGGACGATGAGTTCTCCGCCTCGGTCATGCCGCTGCCCAAGGTCCGCTATGTCTTCGTCGATCCTCAAGGTATGACGCTGCGCTACGCACCTCACTACGGATACCTCGGCATTACCGTGAGCGCATCCCAATTCGATGAACTCGAGCGCTGGGAGCTGCTGTTCCAGCGTCATCTTCAGGAATGGGGATTGGATTCAGTCGAACCAGTGGCCACGGTTGTAGTGGCGAATTCCGCGGCAGAGGTCGTCCATATGATTTCGACGCATCCGCAAAGTGACTTCTACTTGCCCGAGGATTTTCTCGGACAGCTCCCGGATACGGTAAACGCGACTCACTCCATCTCGCCGTTCGCCGGCAGGAGGTTCTTTCTACTGGCTCGCGATTCCCGCTATTCGGCCCGGCCAACCGGAAAGCTGCTCTTATTGGAGTAAACCGTCCCGCTGCCTGCCACGGCTGCCAGCAGCAGCGAAACATTGGATCCGGCTGGTGCGTCGGGCGGAACTTGAAACGAGATCTCCTCGGCTCCGATCATCCCGGGCGCGTAGTTTACCGCGGCTAACGGAACTCCGTGATTGTTCACTCCCAGGATCAACCGGTAGAGCGGCGAGGAAACCGCCGGGGAGGGGCCGGGCTGATTGGTCGGAACGGGCGGATAGAGAGTTCCCAGGCCGGTGACGAGCAGCCGCAGGGATTCGTGCGGGCGCGCCGGATGTTTGAGGTCGACCAGGGTTCCGTCTTCGCGCAGGAGCACCGCACGCCGTTGAGAGTCCGACATCCGCATCTGCATAATGCCCGGCGTAATGCGGCGCACCAGCACCTTTTGAGTCGCCTGGAAGCCGCCTGCGCGCAATGTCACCGAACACCAACCGGCCGGCACTTCAAACGGAACCTGAACGGTGACCGATTCATGGCCGCCAAAATTGGAAATCGCCAGGATCGGCGCCGCCGCTCGGCCGAACTGCACGGAAAGATCTCCAACCCGAAGCGGCGCTGCACCGGAAACGTGCGATGTGCCGTTGTCGGCCGGGAGAAAAAGGTCACCCTGGAGTGCGGTTGTCCCCGCTAAGCGCAAGGGAAGGCCCGGCAACACGAAGGGGTTCGTAGTTTCTTTGACGTCTGCAGCGAAGTTGCCGCCAAGAACAGTAGCAATTTCGCCGGGGCTGACGCCCTCGCGCCCATCGTCCGGCAACCCCGCGGCGCCCGCCACAACCGTGATGTACGGTTTATCGGTGAATGGCGTTAACGTAATCGGTACTTCGTCAGGATTGAACATCCAGGCTTCCCGATCACTGTAGTATTTGGCCAGGGTCCGGTTGCTGGCCGGATCGAATGACCGCGCCCACACAATGGGGGCGCGATCGATGTTAGCGGCATTGTAGATCACGCCGAAATGGAACGAGTGCTCGGGGTTGTACCGCACCAACACCAGATGCTTTCCCCCGCGCGTCTGGAGTTGCTGCTCGACTTTCGACCTCGGCGTGGCCGCCGTATCCACAACACCCGCATCGAGCATGCCTCCGCCGGCGGTAAGGAGAGCACTGATGAAGATCAACACCATCATGAGGCGGAATGCAAATACGTTCCACGCGCGCAAATAGCGCATTCCCTGGATTATCAACAGCAGGAGCGCGCCGTAAATGGGAGCCGCGTAATGAGGGAAGAAAAAGGGGTACACGCTATTGCCCACCAGCATCAAGGCGGCCGCCAGCGCGAGCATCCGCATTCGCAGATCGCGTATCACAAGCGGCAGAAAGAGCAGCGGTAGGGTCAGCAGGGGCTGTAAGTAAAAATTCCAGAAAGCGCCCAAACGCACCGCCTCTTTGCTCCAGACAAATCCCTCGCGGTAGGTTTTGAGCTGCCAGTCGAAGACGTCCACAATGTCTTTGGGTGCGTCTTTCCCGGGAGCATTCAGCAGGGGCGGCCGCCAGAAAAATGACTGCGGCGTTCCATAGAGCCTCTGGTTCAACACGTACGGCATGAGGAGAGGATGACCGGTGACGCGCCAGTTGTAGTACGCCATCCAGCCGGCAAAAGCGGACATGACCAGAACAAATGGAAGTACGGCGTGTGCCATGCGCCGGCGCAAAGAAACCCGGTGCTCTTTGAGGAAGCGGACGGCCAGGAGGCCCACAACTGGCAGGCTGAACAACAGTCCCTCATACGGCCGGCTCTGCGCCAGAATCGCGAGCCCTACGGCCAACACCACGCTGTCGCGTGCCCGCCAATGGCGGAGAATGCGAGGCAATGCGCCCACCACAAGCACGCCTCCGATGGCAGCGGCCGTCCCTCCCCAATATGTGTTTACCCACGAACTGACCACGCCGAACCGGCTCGCCGCCAGCAGACCTCCCAACAACGCCCAGGGAGGCGGCACCCAGGCCTGTAGCATCCAGCAGATCAGCGCGCAAAGGAGTCCCATCCCCAGACAGACACCAAGCCACGGATGCGCACCGAACGCCTCCGGCAGCGCGAGCAGGATCGCGGGAGCTACCGGGTATTGGGAATTGTAGGTGGGTTGATGAAATATGTAGATTGCTTCGAAATGCTTCCAGAATGGATGCGCCGGATTGGTCAGCCGCCCCGACGCGAACGTGTCCGCGAGGAGCAGATATCCAAACTCGTCATGTACCGTGGGTTGCGGAACAGGCAAAACCGGCAGCAGAGCCAACCGTACGGTCACGGGCAGTAAACCTGCCGCGATGATTGCGCCGGTTCGATGGCGCGCAACACTCGCAAACAACATCTCGGCGCCCCGGAACCATTGGGATCGCTTCTTGAAAGCGAACAATGCGGCGGCCAGGCACACACCCGCGCCGATGCCTTCCCCGATATTTTTGATTTTGGGGTCGAGCAGGACCGCGCCGATAGCCGCCAAACTCGCCCAGTTTGTTGTAGCGTACGCCTTTAACCCGAGTGCCACGCCATATACGGCTCCGAAAAGGATCAGGCTCGATAAGGGCCACAACAACCAGATTGGCGCATAGCGTTTGACGCCAGAAACAGATGGCAGAACCGAGGCGGTAGCGGCCATTTTCTGAGAGTGTAGAGTGTGTGCCCTTTTCGGTCAATTCACGGCGACACCTTGTCTTCGAAATGTGAGAAGCCATAGTTAGCAACCGCACACTTGTAGTTACAAATACCAAAAGAAACCGGGGAACTACCGGAGACAATTCAATGAGAGCGCCAGAGATCCCAGAGCTCGATCTTCCCGAAGCGTCCAAAGCCCGCTGCGGCGGTGTTCTCATCCGTCTCCCGCGTAAAGGAGATCAGGAAGGCCCAGGCCGGATCAGGAAACAGATCCGGCATCTTTTCGCGCGCCCTCATCAGGGCCTCCCCGTATGCCGCGACGGGGGCGCCCCAGGTTTCCACGGTGAGGATCCGGTAACCGGCGCACTGATAAGTCTTAGACCCCGGCAGCAGCTCGCGCCAGTCGTCCAGCCGCCCGTGGCAAAGATAGTAGCCTACAGTGGCCGAACCGAGTTGATCTACCACCAGCACACGTACTTGCGGCGACTGCTGGGAAAGGTAAGTCAGCGCGCGCCGCATCTGCTCCCGTTTGCTGACTGCGGGCTTGTCATCGAGCGGATGCTGTTGCGCGGCTGCCGGCCACGCAGTTATCAGACACGCCATCGCGAGCACCAACGCCAATGCGTGGTTTCGCATGGCGAACGAGAGCGCTACACCGATCGCTGCCGATAAGAAAACTGCTAGGAAGGCATCGTGGCGGCTTCCGCCGTAGGGATAAATTTGCAAACTTGCCGCACCAATGGTGACAGCCAGGGGAAACAGCAGTGAAAGCGCAGCCAATCGCCGCCTGCCTGTGGAGGACAGAAGCAGGACGATCCCGATTCCAAATACGAGGATCATCCATTCTCCCAACTTCAGATTGGCAAACAGGTACTCGAACAGGTTCACTGTGGCGGTCCGCAGGAAGTTCCAGAGTGTCTGGGATTGGGGATGAAAATAGGAAGCCCGCAACCAGAAGTCACGTGCCAGTAACTCCCCTTCGTTGCCCTGTAGTCCGCGTAAATGAGTCAAATAGGCAATTACGATAAGCGCAGCGGCGGCCACTTGGGTGATGGCCCATTCGAGCTTCAGGCGTCCCGGAGTCGCTTTGCTCAAAACGCGCACCGCGGCATACGCTCCGATAGCTGCCGTGTACCAGGCGGACATGTACTCGGACCATAGCGCCAACAGCAGCGCGGCGCCAAACAGCCGGATCCATTTAGGCGATTTCTCGCGGAGGCCGCGCTCCAGGCAATAGAGCGAGCAGGCCATAAACAGCATCTGCATGGTGTAGAAGCGAAGTTGCGACGAGAGAATCACCATGGCGGGGGAGAAGCTCAAAATGCAGGCGGCTACGAAGCCCGCGCCCTTATCCCAGGTTTCGGCAACCCATCGATAAACGACATACGGCACGAGAGCGCCCGCAATCACCGAAGGCAGGCGGAAGTAGAGATCGGAACTTCCGAGATACGCCATGAAATGCAGCAGGAAATTCGGCAGAGGGCCATGCGGATGGGCGAGCATCCTCTGGTACACTTCGCCCAAAGTCGGCTGCAGGGGAGCCACCATGATCATGGCTTCGTCGCCGTTCAGATACAGAGCACCAGCGCGGGCGATGCGAAGCGCCAGGCCCAACCCGACAACGGCCCACACCAGCCATTCGAAATGGGCGCGCAGCCACGCGTCGGCCAGGCGCACGATTGCAAGAGACGGCACATAGGCCGGCACCTGCCCCTTATATTTCGTAAACTCCCCCCCGAATCGGGAAGCGAGCAGCCGATCTTCCGCCCGGGCGCGAATTTCTGTGCCGGCCACGAAAAGCGCGAGCGCGATGGCAAACCAGAGCCAGGAAGTCATCAGCAGGCCCGTGCCGATGGTAATGGACAGGAATGAGGTGTAGATAGGATGCCGTACTAGCGCGTACGGTCCGGCGCGCACGAGCTTATGATCCGAATAAAGGCCGGCGGTGATGCGAAATTGGCGGCCGAGATGAGCAACAGCGGTCCACATGAGCACGCCCGCGAGCACACCCAGAATACCCGCGCTAACCAGAATCACAGCGGAAGTCCGGGGTGCACCGGGCACGCGGAACCCGAAGATCAGGAATAGTCCGAAAACTTCTCCCAGCAGGCCGATGCGGGTTGCGGCACTCGCCGTTACCGATTCGCGTTTCTGGTGCTTGGGCGCAAGGACCAAATATGCGGCCCACCAGACACACCACGATGCCACCAGTTCGACCCATGCGAGGGACCGCATTGGTCTACTGTAGCGCGGCTTGGGACTTTCTCCTCAACGTTGTATTCTGGAGAGTCAAGGGAGGCCTCACTCATCGTATCGTTCTGCGTGCTGGCGAGCGGTAGTTCCGGCAATGCAGCCTTGCTTTCGAGCGGCCATACTCGCATTCTCATCGACGCCGGCCTGAGCGTGAGGGAACTGACACGCAGACTGGTGCTGGCCGGAGAAGATCTCGAAAGCCTGGACGCCATCCTCATCAGCCACGAACATTCGGATCACGTCGGAGGTCTCCCGGCGCTGGCGCGCAGCAAGAAACTGCGCGCGCCCATTTATCTGACGCGCTTGACCGTCCCGGCTATCGATTGGGGAGAATCCGAACCGAGGCTCATGCCCTTCCAGGCAGGCGCCAGCTTTGTGATCGGCGACATTGAAGTGAACAGCTTCAGCGTGCCGCACGATGCGGTGGACCCGGTCGGCTTCGGCTTCGAAACCCAGGGAGTGCGCATCGGAGTGGTCACGGATCTTGGCTATATTCCGGAATCGGTGAAATATCATCTACGCCGAATGGACCTCCTGCTTCTGGAGGCCAATCACGATCTGGACATGCTCAAGGTGGGGCCGTACCCCTGGTCGGTGAAGCAGCGTGTCATGAGCCGCGTGGGGCACCTCTCCAACCTGGTAATGTCCGAGTACCTGACGCAAGATTTCGATGGAAAGGCCGCGCACCTGGTTTTAGGCCACCTCAGCGAGCAAAACAACCACCCGGAAATCGTCCGGCTGTTCGGCACGCAAGCGTTGGAAGGCCGCGGGTTACAAACGCGTCTGACGATCGCGGAGCAGCACAAACCATCGGAAGTTTTTCAATTCTGAATTCATGATTCCTCGATACACCCGCCCCGAGATGGGCCGGATCTGGAGCGACCAAAACAAGTTTCAACAGTGGCTGGAAGTGGAGTTAGCCACATCCGAAGCGCTGGCCGAGCTGGGCGTGATCCCGCAGGAATCCGCGCAGCTTCTGCGGCGGCACGCGGGCTTCGACGTCGCGCGCATTTTCGAGATCGAAAACGAGGTGAAGCACGATGTGATCGCCTTCACGACCGCGGTGGCCGAAACCATGGCGCAGGCAGGCCATGCCGAAGCCTCGCGCTGGCTGCATTATGGGCTCACCTCGAACGATGTGGTCGATACGGCCCAGGCGCTGCAGATCCAACAGGCGGCCGCGATTCTGTTGCGGGGCCTGGAAGAGCTGCGCGCCGTATTGAAGCGCCGGGCGCTGGAATTCCAGCACGCGGTCCAGATCGGCCGGACCCATGGTGTGCATGCCGAGCCCATCACCTTCGGCCTCAAACTGGCGATCTGGTACGACGAGGCAGGACGCGATGTGGAGCGGCTTCGCGCGGCCGCCGAAGATTTGCGTGTGGGAAAGACTTCGGGGGCGGTCGGCACGTATGCGCATATAGGCCCCGAGGTGGAACAGCGCATCTGCGCGCGGCTGCATCTGAAACAGGCGCCGGTGGCCTCGCAGGTGATTTCGCGCGACCGGCATGCGGCCTTCCTTGCCGCACTCGCTCTGGCAACCGCTTTGTGCGAGAAGATCGCGCTGGAGGTGCGGCACTTGCAGCGGACGGAAGTCCGCGAAGCGGAGGAGTATTTTTCAAAGGGCCAGAAGGGCAGCTCGGCTATGCCCCACAAGCGCAACCCGGTCACCTCGGAGCAGATCTGCGGCCTCGCGCGGGTCGTGCGGGCAAACGCACAGGCGGCATTCGAAAACATCGCCCTCTGGCACGAGCGCGATATTTCACATTCCTCGGTGGAGCGCATAATTCTGCCGGATTCCACAATCCTGACGGACTATTTGCTGGCCAAGACCGCGCAACTCGTCGACAGGCTGGTGGTTTATCCGGACCGCATGCGCCGAAATCTCGAGATGACTCGCGGGCTGGTTTTTTCCGGACAACTGCTGTTGGATCTGGCAGCCGCGGGAATGTTGCGCGAACAAGCCTATCGCGTCGTGCAGGGCCATGCCATGCGGGCCTGGGAACAGGAGGGCGATTTTCGAGCGGCTATCGAAGGCGACCCTGAGATTCGCGCCGTTCTGAAGCCGGCACGGATCGCCCAAGCATTCTCACTGGAACGGCAGTTGCGCAATGTGGACCGGATTTTCGAGCAGGTCTTCGGGCAGGACGCGCAGTAGTGGACCGTCACAGCTCGACCGGGGATTGAAGCGAGAAGGTCACGAGCGATTCGGCCGGCAGCCCGGCCTCACGCTTGC
>PSRJ01000107.1 GCA_003175985.1 Terriglobia bacterium | reverse complement strand
GCCGCGTAATCCACCGAGCGACATCGACCACGTCGTCTTCACCGATCATTCGATTCGCCGGCGTCCCGCCCAGTCCAGCGCCTCCACCCCGGCGGCGGATGCCGACCTGGCGCCGTTCGGAGGCGGCGAGGCGGAAGCGCGCGATACGGGGTTGGCCTACGCGATGTTGGGGCTGCGCGAACAGAACGACACCTACCGGCAGCGTGGATTCCGCTTGCTGCAGGAAGCCGCCTCCCGGGGGACGGCCGACTCCCTGGCGCTCGCCTACCTGGCGGAGTTCTATCGTGACCGCAAGGACGATGCGCATGCGCTTCCGTTGTACGAACAGTCCTGGCGGATGGATCCGGGGCAGAGCCCCGTGGCTGCCGCCCTGGGGGCGTATCAAATGCAGCGGGACAATTTGCAAGAAGCGATCCGCTGGTGGAAGCAGGCGCTCGCCATTAACCCGGCACTGCTCCTGGTGCGGGTCAATCTAGCCACTGCGCTCATGCGCACGGGTCACCTCGATGAAGCTCAGGCCACGCTGCGCAAAGCCCTGGAGTTTAATCCGTCCTTTCAGGAAGCGAGAGACCTATTGAACCGGATCGCGAAGTGATCCGTGCTCCTTTGATGGGATAAACTGGGCGACATGTTCCGGCCGGCTTCTATCATTATTCAACTCGCCGGTTTAACGGCTGTGGCGCTGTGCCTGGACGCATCCCGAACGCCGAAAGCCATCAAACCGGCCCCTGTCGATACACCGCAAGTAATTACGGCCACGATCCTCCGATTGGAGGAGCGCCTCGATGAAGCCGAATCGCATCATCGTGTCGCTAACGTCGATGAACTGATCGCCGATGATTACCGGGGCATCACGGTGGGTGGGGGAATCATCACCAAGCGCGATGTGCTGACTGAGGTCGGTGGAACAACGGAAGCCTCCTCGCAGTCAAGCGACCGGAAGGTGCGTCCGCTGGAGAATGCGGCAATCTACACTGCTCTCGTGTTGGACCGGGGCATAGACCCGAAAACCCGGGAATCGTACATCCTGGCAACTCGCGTTACGGATGTCTGGCAGAAACGCGGCCGCGAATGGAAGCTGGTCAACGACCAGGCCACGGGCGTTCCTCCCGGCCAGGTTACGCAATAATGCGCTGGTCGCCGAAGCCGCTATCATTCGAATATGACCTACTACGGACCTAAAGAACTGGCATCGGCTTTTCGCACGGTGCGCAAGAATACCATCCAAATCGCTCAGGATATTCCGGAAGAAAAGTATGGCTTCCGGCCCGCACCGGATACCCGTACCGTGGCGCAAACCCTGGCGCATATCGCGCTAGTGCCGCGTTTCAACCGGGAACTGGCAAAAATCCAGTCATTCGACGGCTTCGACTTCCCAAAGTTTTTTGCGCAGATGTCGGCCGACGAGGCCAAGCCCCGTACCAAGGCCGAGCTGATCGAGTTGGTGCGTACTACGGGCGAAGATTTCGCCCAATGGGTGGAGGGCTTGTCCGAAGATTATCTAGCGCAGGTAGTCACGTTTCCTGCCGGAGCACAACCACCTACGCGGACGCGGTTCGACATGCTGACGAGTGTGAAGGAGCATGAGATGCACCACCGTGGGCAGCTCATGTTAATGGAACGCATCCTGGGCATTACGCCACACCTGACGCGCCAGATGCAGGAGCGCGCGGCCGCCATGCAACAGCAAGCGCAGCGGACTCAGGGAGCCTAGGCGGCGTTCCGGTGAGAGACAAGAGGCCGGCCGCTGGAATCGCGCGCCGGCCTCAGGGGAGGAAATCGAACGGGGGGTTAGCTGGCCTGGGCGTTGGCTGCGGCGAGTTGGCTGTTGCTGGTGGTCCAGATGCCCTTGATGCTGCCGCCCGCGCCCAGGAACAGCGCCGCCGAAGCCAGCGCCACGAACGCCATCAGAAGCGTGTACTCGATCAGATCCTGTCCCTGCTCTTCCCTGCAAAAATTCTTCAAATAGGTCATTGCAATTCGCTCCTTGAAAATAGCTATTTTGGTTGCCGTCCACATGACAACGATTCCACGGTTTTCGTGACCCGCCGGCCACGGCTTATTTGCGTTGTTGGTAGTTTGGCATGGGCTGGTTGGGTTACAAAAGTACTGGAAGTACCGATAAGTATTGGACTGTTATCCAAGGTGAGTGTCATTCGACGAATTCGTCGGAGGAGGCTGAAGCCAGGCTAATCTCGCCCTTCTCCTGCAGGGAGCGTGCAATCGCAATGACCGCTTGCTGGGCTTCTTGAACGTCGCGGATGCGCACCGGTCCCAGAGCGGCCATATCCTCCATCAGCATCTCGGCGGCCCGGCTGGACATTACGGATGTGAAATGCTTCTTGATGTCGGGGCTGCTGCCTTTCAGCGCCATGGTGAGGATTTTACGGTCCACTTGCGCCAGCAGCTTGCGCAGCGCATCCTGGCCGAGGTTGAGCATGTCTTCAAAGACAAACATGAGCTGGCGGATTGACTGGCCGAGCGTAGGATCCGACTGATCGATGGCTTGCAGGATTTCCTCGCCGGTGGCAGGTTCCACACGATTCAACAGATCGGCTACCGCTCGTACGCCGCCGCAAGGCTCCGTGCGGGAATCGCCTGCAATTTGTAACTTCGCCTGAATCAGGTTGGCTAGGCGGCCCACGATGTCGGGAGATACCTGATCGAGCGACGCGATGCTGCGGGCTACGCGCACACGCGTCTCTTGCGGCAACCCGCCTAAGACCCGGCCGGCGCTGGCAGGGTCCATCTGGCAAAGGATGAGCGCGATCGTACGCGGATGTTCGCGCTGTACGATCTTTGCGAGGTGCAGTGGATCGGCTTTACGGATCGACTCGACATCGGAAGGTTCCTGCTTGATCGATTCCAGCAATCGTTCAGTGATTCGCTTTCCGTGATCGGGACCGAAGGCTGCCAGGATAACGGAGGTGGCGTACTCGACGCCACCCGGATGAAAATTTCGGGGATTCTCCGCAGCGCCGACAAATTCGGCAAGCACCTCATGGCGTTCCTCATCGGTCAACTTGCCTAGCAGGCTGATTTCCCGCGTTACCTCATGTACTTCATCTTCCGTAAGCTGCCGTAAAATGGCAGCGCCCGCTTCGTCGCTGATGCTGGTAAGGAGAATGGCTGCTTTGCGAAAACCCGATGTCACGGACGCCGTCATGTCGCAAGCGAAGCCAGCAATTTCTCTTCCGCAGATAATGGCCTGAATTCAACTCCGAAGCGATGTCAAAAGATTGACGTGTCAACGCTCCCTCACGGTCGCGGCTCTGTAAACGGCTGCAAGCACGAAGCGTTTCTTTTCGGCGGCTGGCCTTAAACGTGCACATTTTCCGAAGCCGATGAGCCTTGTCAATTTCGAAGCGTTAGGCGATATTCCGGTAACCCTGGAGGTGCGTTTTGGGGGCCGCGACATAACAGTTGAAGAACTAGTGCGGCTCGAGGAGGGCGCGAGTATTCCGCTGGGAGTCACGGGCGATGCACCTTTGGAGGTTTTCGCCGGCGATCTCCTCCTGGCTTCCGCCGAGCCGGCGGTCGTCGATGACCTGTTGGCGGTGCGAATTTCCGCCACTTCGCTGCTTTAGCACACTATGGACACGATCACCAACAACTCAGATGCACTTCCGCAGTACGTGGCGTCCGTGCCGTTGCATTTTCATATCTCCCTGGCACGTACCACCGTGAAAATGAAAGATCTTTTCGAGATGGGTCCAGGTTCCACGTTCCAGCTCGGCAAGCCCATATCCGAACCGGCCGACCTGGTCATCAATGGGAAGGTTCTGGCCCGCGGACACATCATGCTCCTCAATGGCAACTACATGCTGAAGATATCGGAAAAGATTTGACAGGCATGGACGCTATCCCATTTGACTTCCGCCGCTCGGAACAGATCGGCGAACCGCAACTCCAGGCGCTGCGGTTGCAGCATGAGAGCTTCATCCGTGAGTTCGCCGGCAGCTTGTCGGCCTCCCTCCGCTCGGAAGTTTCCGGACATGTGGTGAATGTAGAGCAGTGTTCCTTCGGCAATCTGCTCGAGACCTTTTCGGCGCCGGCCTGCATGCTGTACTTCCTCACCGAACCTGGCGAAGGACACGTGCTTCTGGAGGTAAGTCAGGCTCTCATCGGGTCGATTTTGGATTGTGTTTTGGGCGGCGATGGCCAGGCCGAAACGGATCCGGCGCGGGAGATCACCGATATCGAAAAGAACATGCTGGAGGATTTCTTTCGTGGCGCGGGCCGGGAGCTGGAACGCGCCTGGAGTTCCACGCCGCAGATTCGCTTCGTTCTGGCGTCCGTCGAAACCGACCCGCAAATGTCCAAGTGCATCGGGCGCGACGAACCCGTCATCTCCACTGCAATGGAATTGCAGCTGGGCGCGAAAACGGGGACTGTTCATCTGGCGATTCCCGCGATGCTGTGGAAGCAGTTGAGCCCTCCGGCCGACCGGCAGGCAGCGCCGCGAAAAAATGGCGCCGCACAAGAGGCAGCCGTCAAACAAAGACTTGCCGCGGGTTTGAAGGTGCGCGTGGAATGCGCTCTGACCGGCTCCCGGATTCGCCTGCGCGACCTGGTCAGTTTGAAACCCGGAGATCTCGTCGATTCGGGTCTGCCCTGCGACGGCCAGGCCACCATCCTGCTCAACGGAATCCCCAAACTTCATGGCGAACTCACCGCTGAGAATGGCCGCCAGGCGGTGATGCTTCGCTCCGCCACGCCATTACACTGAAATGAGGGGATGTCTTAATGCTCGATAATTACGACCAAGGCCTCTCAGAACCGGAACCGTAGCACCGCTTCCACCGACCGCGCGCCGCCGCTCTCCAGCAGCGGAGCCAGGCCACTCCCCGAGCTTCCAGTTCCCAGCATCAGGTTCAACATGGAACCAGACTGGCCGAAAAACGGGCTGTTCTGATACTTCACCGGATCTGCAAAATTGGCCCGGTTGAATGCGTTGAACGCCTCCAGCCGCAATTCGAGGACGCCCCGGTCGGCAACGCGGAACTCCCGCCGCACGGCTACATCCAGTTGCGACATCCCGAAACCGCTCAGCGCATTGCGCCCCAGATTACCCTGCTGCCCTGTGGCGCCGCGCGCGAAGGCTTGCGGATTGAGACGACGGTCGCCGGGAGCGGCATCATCGGGCAGCCACACAGGAACGTTGGGAATAAGGTCCGGCCGGAAGGCATTCATGAAGCTGATGCCCATATACTGTTCCGCCTGCAGCACTGTGATGGGAAAGCCGGTGCGCGCGCGAAAGATGCCATCCACGGACCAGCCTTTCGCCAAGCCCGGCAGCGCGTAACTGAGCGATGCGGTGAGCGAGTGACGGAGATCGAAATCCGAAGATCCGCGGTCGCGCGCTGCTTCCGCGCCTTCCCCCGCCCAAACCAGAAAAGAATCGCTCGAATCGTTATCCAGGGAATGCGACCAGGTATAAGAGAAAATGCCTTCCAGACCGCGAGCCACCCGCCGCCGGTATTGGGCCACGAAGGAATGGTAATCGGAAGCGCCATGATTCGTTGTCAGCGCTACCCACGCTGTGGGACTGCTTC
>PSRJ01000079.1 GCA_003175985.1 Terriglobia bacterium | reverse complement strand
CGATACCAATGCTGTTCTCGCCACCGGAGTTTTGGCCCGCCGCCGGCGGGTCGTCGAATGTCACCACTCGGGGAGGGATGGTTATGGGTCTGTACAAGACGGCGTCCGCCATTTGAAACGGTGTGCGAATCGCCCGGACGTGCACTGGTGGAGGATTCTTTACGGGCGGGGACGGCGCCGCGGGCGCCGTGATCCATGCCGGTGTCTGCACTCGCAGCAGAAGCTGCGGCCAAAGTAGCGGCGCGATCAGAAGGCATGCGACCGCCAGCAATTCTCCGGTCAGGCCAAGGGCTGCGGACCAGAAACGTCCCGAGCCATGATGCGTGGGTAATACTGCCTGCTCAAACATGTTCGGCTCCCTGGATAGGCACACTACTCCCGCAAAGTTCAACACGCGCAACCGATGGATTATTTCGGGAGGGCGGCCCGGTTCCACCCACATAGACACCGCGCCGCAGCCGGAAGTTCCGAGCCGGTAGGTCGCGGACGAAAGCGGAAAGGTAACCACAAGAGCTAGGATGATAAATAGCAGGATGCTAACGTTCATTCAGTTCATCGAAGAGATCACCAAGAAAGACCTTACGGTCCCTCCCGCTGACGTAGAGCGAATGCGAGAACGATTCGGGGACAAGGTTCTCAAGATGGGTCACCTCCAGGAAGACGGTTCCATGCTCGTACCGGTCGATTGCGTCCTCGAAGCGGCTCAAACGCTCGGGACACAGACGCTTACTGAAGCCGCTGAAACGCTGAAGAGCGACGAAATGGTGAACATGCTGCAATCTGGCGAAACCCTCGTAGAGCGAGTCGGCGAGGCCAGAGAACGTAAGCTCCGCGAACTAATTCGGAAATTCCAGTCCGAATCGAATGAAACCGTATCTAACCAGCAATGGAAACAAATCCAGAAAATCGTATTCGGCGTGGACTACCCCGACTAAGCGCCCATGCCGCACGTCGACTGGAAGCACCTTCCTGCGAAGCTACGCAGGCACCTGTACGAACGTCTCCGTGAACGCGCCATCAGTGAAGACGACATGGTCAGGCTCATGAATTGGATCTCCGCGAACCCTGAGGTACCAGAGGGCCTTGGTGCAAGGACTTCGGCACGTCCAAGCTCGTGGGACACGGAGCATCACCCGGTACATTCCTCGAAAAAGATCAGCCGTGTTTCGGCATGAGAATCTGACGCTGAAGAACGGCGGAAGCGCCGGAGCTACTACGGCGCCACCGGCCCCTCTTCCGGCTCGACAGGAGGTTCCGGGAATGGGTCAGGATCTGGCGGCGGTTGCGGCGCGTCCGGTTCTTTCTCCGGCGTGGGTCCTGGCCGTGGCGCCGGGGCGGCTTCCCGGAATACCGCGCGCGCCGCTTCGTGAACAGGCTCGCTCAGTGCGATCTCACACTCGCAGCAGTCGCTGCAGCGCATGCACTTCTCGCATAGATGATTGCTGCACGTGTCTTTGGTGCAGCGCGCGCAGATTCGCGTGGATTCCTCGCCACAAATACTGCATGAGAACGGCATCAGAGGGTCTACTTTTTCCTTCCTGTAGTCGGCCGCGGCGGCGGAGGCTGGGTGGCCAGAATCCCACGACAGCGCTGCGCTTCGCGATCCATCACGGCGCATTCCTGCTCGCGCTGCGCCGCCAGGTTCACCAGGTACACTTGAAAACGGCCTCGGTTCGCTCCGTTCTCCGCGGCCAGGCTGGCCAGCCGGTCAGCCAGCGCGGCGTCCTGGTACTTGCGCGTCCCTTCCAGCAGCGAACCGATCATCTGGTCTACAGCCTGAATCCGGAAATAGAGTTCCAGACCCGCGGAGAGCCGCTCCGGATTGCGCGCCAGTGCTTTCGCCTCATCCGTCAACGTCCGGACCTGGTCTTTGCTCGACTGTAGTTGCGCCGCATAGGTTTCCGACGCGCCCTTTTCCGCCCAGCCTTTGGCATCCAATTGCTCCAGCAGCGGAAGCAGACGCGCCCCGTGCGCGCTCATCTCCTGCAGAATCACCCCTACATCCCAATCGGGTTGCAAGCCGTTCGCTTGCGGATTGGGCGCTTGCGCGCCCAGAAAAACGCACCAGCACAATGCAGCGGTAACACGCAGCGTCGAACGCATGGGCGCTCCTTTCAGACTAGCAGGAACCTATTTCTTCTTGCCGCCGGCCGTGCCGGCGCCGCCGCCCAATAGCGCGTCGATGTGCGAAAACAAACCCTTGCCTTCGAACAGATCCTTGGTGCCCTCGTTATACCCCATATCCTCGCGAATGCCGCCGTTGCTGTCGATTAGATACACATGCGGGATATCGAACGAGGGCGAGCGCAGATACGAGTACGCCACCTGCCCGCAATCGAACACGATCGGATACGTGAGCTTGTGCGCCGCAGCGAAGTTGTTCACCTTGCCCTGGTCGTCCGGGGGATTCACGACGGACAGCACCGCCACGCGATCCCCATACCGTTGCTGGATTTCGTTCAGGATATCGGCGAATGCACTGCAGTGCGGGCAGGTAGTCTGCATGAAATCGAGAATCACGACTTTGCCGCGAAAATCTGCCAGGTCATGCTGCTGGGTCTTGGCATCCGGCAGAGAAAAACCCGGCGCGCGCCGGCTGGAATCGGCGGCCGATAAAACCGCGGCGCATAGGGCGGCTGCTAGAAATGTTCGCATTCTGGATCACCTTTCCATACGAGTTTACCCCGCCAATTTTCGCAAGGAGTCTTCGTAAGGCGCGCGGGCCACGCCTTTCTCCGTGATAATCGCTGAAACATAACGCGAGGGCGTCACATCGAAAGCGGGATTCTCCACGCGCGATTGCTCGGGCGCAACCTGCTGGCCAAAAACATGCGTAACCTCCACGGCTGCGCGCTCCTCGATCGGAATCTGATCGCCAGAGGCCAGCGTCAGATCGAGCGTCGAAATGGGGGCCGCCACGAAAAACGGCACATTGTTCTCCTTGGCCAGCACAGCCACCGAGTAGGTGCCGATCTTGTTGGCTACGTCGCCATTCGCGGCAATCCGGTCGGCCCCCACCACCACACACCCGATGCGCCCCGATTTGAGAAAGTGGCCGGCCATGTTGTCGGTGATGAGCGTCGTGGGAATCTGGTCCTGCTGCAGTTCCCAAACGGTGAGGCGGGCTCCTTGTAAAAACGGGCGCGTCTCATCCGCGAACACGTCCACATTTTTGCCCGCCTCCACGGCCGCGCGGATCACACCTAGCGCCGTGCCGTACCCTGCCGTTGCCAGAGCCCCTGCATTGCAATGCGTCAGTATGGTGCGCTCCGCGGGGACCAAGGGCTCTCCGTTACGGCCGATCGCCCGGCAGATGGCGATGTCTTCTTCGCGCACCCGCAGCGCCTCTTCGATCATTCGCCGGCGGATCTCCCCAACGGGCTGAGCACGCACCGAGCCATACAGCCGCTTCATGCGGTCAATCGCCCAGAACAGATTCACGGCAGTAGGCCGTGTCCGTGCCAGCGTCTCGCAAATCGTTTCAAACTGCCCGTCCACGGCCTCGTCCGGCGTCCGTAACACCCCGAGCGCCACCCCCATGGCAGCCGCCACTCCGATCGCCGGTGCTCCCCGGATGATCATGTCGCGGATGGCGGTGGCCACTTCCTGGTAGGTCCGGCAATGCACGTACTTCTCTTCGACCGGCAGCCGCGTCTGGTCAATCATCACCACGCAGTCGTCAATCCACTGAATCGTCTCGATCATGTATGGAGCGAATCCTTTTGGGCGAAGTAAGCGATAAATTCCAACGCGTTGTACGACGCGTGCATGAGCGTCGAAGCTCTCGTGGAACCGGTGACGTGCCGCATCCAGCCGAAAGCGGCGCCCGCCAGGCTGATGAGCAGCGCGTGCCGCCACGAGTTGCCGTACTCCTGGAAATGCAGCAGGCCGAATGGAATGGCGGCCGCAAAGATCCCTGAAACGGCGCCCAGGCTGCGCGCCAGCAGCGGCTGCAGAAATCCACGGAAAATCAATTCCTCCGCCAGGGGCCCAAGCGTCAGCCCAAAAGCGGCTACCGCCACTACTGCTTTCGGGTCTTGCAACATCTCCGTAATGCGGTTGCTCGTCGTGGGTGTCTTTAACAGCACGCTCACCAGGGCCACGCCGATTGCGGTTGCCACACCGCATCCCATCACCACGGCCGGGTTCAGGGGAAAACTCTTCCAACCCAGCGATCGCCAGAACGGCCGATGGTATTGCACCCGAAACAGGAGCGCCAGCGCTGCGAAGGCTAGGATGTATCCCAGAGCCTGTGCTGCCAGCAACTCGGTTACACGTGCGGAAAAGCTGAGATGGAGCAGCCAAGCGAACGCTCCCACTAGCGTAAACCCCGCGATAAGGCTGCCGATTATTAGAATGCAAAAGACCACTGCATCGGCGTAGCCCCAAAAGGGATCGCGCTCGAGCACAATCTGCGGAGACGGTTCCTGCTCCGCCGGTGCCGGCGGCGATCCGAGTGGCTCGAACGGGTGTTCGTCGCTCATGCATCCTTCTCAATGAGCACAGCCGCTATTAGGGGAAGCATAAGCTCGTGGTGACCGGTGATTGCGTATCCGCGTCCGCCTGTCTGCGTGTGGGGCCTCTCCAGCACGTTTACGCGCGGCCGGTAATGCTGCAAAAAATCAAGATTTGCCGTATCGAAGCCGTTCACCGGATGTCCCAGGTTGCGCGCCGCCGATAAGGCTTTCAGAAACACCTCGGGCAGCATCACCGCGGAACCGCAGTTGAGATATACGCCGCCATCGTTCAGCTCTGCCACGTAAGCGCAGAAGAGGCGGAAATCGCGGTGCGTGGCGCTGCCGATCGCCGCGGGGTCGGCGGCCGGATGCGTATGCGTGGTATCGCTACCCACCGCCACATGCACCGTGACGGGCGTGTGATGCCGGTAAGCCTCGAGTAGAAGACTTTGCGCGTCATGTTCGACACCCGCCGTTTCCAGCCAGCGCCCGAGCGCTTCTCCCATCCCCAGGCCTTCCCGATCCCCTACCGCGATCGCGCGATTCATATCGCGCCCGGTCTCTTCCGCCGAACCGAATCGCCCGTCGGGCAAGACCGCTTCGACATCCTCGCTGGTCTGTCCCGCCAGGGCAATTTCGAAATCGTGAATAGCGGCGGCTCCGTTCAGCGCAAACGCAGAAACGTATCCACGCCGCATCAGGTCGATCAGCACCGGAGCGAGCCCGCACTTGATGACATGCCCGCCGAGCCCCCAAATGAGACCACGCTGCTTCGCCCGCGCCGCCGCTATAGCCGCAATCAACCCCCGGAAGGAATCGCCCGCTAGCATCCGCGGCAGCGAGTCGAGCCATCCCGTCAGGCTCGCACCTTTAGCGTAGAGTTTGGCAAACTCCGACGCTCTCACTTTCCCGCCGCGTTCCTTCAGACTGATGGTTTTGAGCCCCGTGAATTCAAGTGGAGCTTTGGAGTAGTGGCTCATGTAAATTGGCGCGGAGTTGGGCAGAGACGCATCGATTCATTATCCCGTAACGCCGCGAACGGTTGAAAATTACCTATGAATCTCAACGAGGCGGTCAGCCGATAACCGCTGCACCCACCGTTCCTGCTCGGGTGTTTCAGGAACCTTCAGGCCTCGTGAAGAGCCAACGGTCTCGAGTGCCATTTCCGGGTCGCTGCCTGAGGCCACCAGTAAACCTGCAGCAATTAGAGCCGAACGGCCAATTCCTTGCCGGCAATGAACAGCCACGTTCTCGCCTTGTTCCAACGTACGGCCCAGGTCCCTCAGCAACGCTACAGCCGCCTGCGTTGATGGAGGTACACCACGGTCTGGTACTGGAAATGAAACGAAGCGCATGCCGTTCGCCTGCGCAACCGAAGCTTCTGCGGAGAGGACCAATTGCTCCTGTTCGTCGTCTTCCAAAAGGGACACCACTACGTCCACGCCGGCTTTGCGCCAGCCACGCGCCTCGTCCTCCAACCAGTCTCCGCCACGTGGACGTGCCGAGATTGCTAAGTGACCCGTCCAGGGTCCTGGTATCCAGAAGAGGTCCGGACTCATAGTTCTCTATCCATTATTTCTCGAGGCAGCCGATCAATATCTTCGCCGCGCTCTCTCAGTATATAAACTCGGTGATGACCATCGAGAACAGTTCCGTCAGTTCGCACCTTTAAACAGTCGTGTCGGCCCGGAAGCAGAGATTCCTTCAACACTTCGGTCGAAAGCCGGCGTAATTCATCGAGCTTCGTTTGAACAAGCGAGCTCTCCAAATGAAGAAAGCGCAATTTGGATGAATAGCTCCGCCCCACTAACTTCTCACGCTGCCTGCCCGTTCCCCAGCACTTTGCGCAGCGCTTCCGCCGTGTAGCTCTTCTTCGAGCGCGTGATCTGTTCCGGCGTCCCGCAGGCCACCACGCGTCCGCCGTATTCGCCGCCGTCCGGGCCCAGGTCGATAATCCAATCCGCGGTCTTCACCACGTCCAGATTGTGCTCGATGACCACCACCGTGTTGCCCAGGCCCACCAGGCGCTGCAAAACGTCGAGGAGTTTCCGCACGTCATCGAAATGCAATCCGGTGGTCGGCTCATCCAGCAGGTAGAAAGTGCGGCCCGTCTGGCGTTTGCTCAGCTCTTTGGCCAGCTTGATCCGCTGCGCCTCTCCGCCCGATAGAGTAGTCGAGGACTGGCCCAGATGCACGTACCCGAGCCCAACGTCATTCAGAGTTTGCAGCTTCGCGCGGATCTGTGGAAGGTTTTCCATCAGGCCCAAAGCCTCTTCCACGGTCGCATCCAGCAGGTCGGCGATCGAATACCCTTTGTACTTCACCTGCAGCGTCTCGCGGTTGTAACGGCGGCCCCGGCACACATCGCAAGTAACATACACGTCCGGGAGAAAGTTCATCTCGATGCGCCGCAGGCCGTCGCCCTGGCAGGCCTCGCACCGGCCGCCTTTGACATTGAAACTGAAGCGCCCCGGTTTATATCCGCGCTCGCGCGACTCCGGCAGCATCGAATAGAGATCGCGTATCGGCGTGAACAGTCCCGTGTACGTGGCCGGATTCGAGCGCGGCGTGCGGCCGATCGGCGCCTGATCGATACGAATTACCTTGTCGATATTGTCGAGTCCTTCGATGGCATCGTGTGCGCCTGGCTCTTCGTGCGACCCGTAGATCTCGCGCGCCAGCGTCCGGTAAAGGATTTCATTCACCAGAGTCGATTTGCCGCTGCCCGAGACACCCGTCACCACGGTAAACACGCCCAGGGGAATTTCGACATCGATATCCTTCAGGTTGTGCTCCGTGGCGCCGTGAATCACCAGCTTTTTCTCGCTAGACTTACGACGCTTCTCGGGAATCGAGATTCGCATCGCTCCCGAAAGGTACCGGCCGGTGAGTG
>PSRJ01000282.1 GCA_003175985.1 Terriglobia bacterium | reverse complement strand
TTACCACTGGGACTGATGATTCCGATTGTGCCGGCGGCGAGGAGTAGCCAGAAATTCCTGGTGCTGGCAAAAACGATCCCGGCGGCAGTTATCAGAATCGCGCCGGATACGAGCATCCTCCTCCGGCCGATGCGATCCGCTTGCGTCGTCAAAACGAGCGAGACAACCGTATCGCCGGCCAGAGTCAACGTAAGCAGCATGCCCGCCTGGAATTCGCTCAATCCAAGCGCGGTCAGGTACAGAACCAGGACGACCGCCAACATGCCGTAGGAGAAGAGACGCACAAAGCGTGTCAGGAACAGAAGCCAGGCGTCGGGAGTCAGCACGGCAGCGGCTGATGGGTTCACGTAATCTTCAGATTAGGACTTTTCCCCGCCCGGATCCCCTGCGTTCCCGTTACGACCTGCGGCGGCCGCGGAGTTGCCGATTCAGTGTGCTGCGTGAACTTCGGCGCCGCCCTTTCCCGTTTGATCCAGCGCCGCCTTGAACGCGGCCGCCAGCTTATCGGCCGGTCCTTTACCCCAGTAATGCAGGAAGATCACCTGGGGCTGGGTGCCAATCATGTGTTGGTGTATCGCAACCACATCGACTCCGTTCTTACGGAGAGTCTTGAGCACCGGCTGCACTTCGCGATCAAGCATCGCAACATCTCCGGCGATGGCGGCATTCGCGTCCGATCCGGTGAAGGCGGCCCATGTGTTGAGGCCCATCCTGGTGTTGATCGGCGCGCCCATTTCCTTCAGCGACAAATCGTCGCGGCCGACCGTGATCTTATAAACGGCTCCGGATTGCTCTCCTTCATGGCCGACGATCTTCGCGATTTTGGCAGTGTCGATCTGTCCTTGCGCCGGCACACTGGCGGGCGTCGAACGCGAAGCTTCATTACCCGTCCGGGAGTGGCCAATGAGGTCGATCGCCGGTTTCACCTTTTGCACAAGGTCGGCCGCTTTCCCATGCCCATGCACGTGCATATAGAAAACACGCGGCTGATCAAACAAGAAATGGTTGTGCAGGGCTGTGACCTCGACACCATTGTCGAGCAGCGCCGACATGACCGGGTTCACTTCTTCTTCGGTCAGCACCAGATCTCCCATCATGACGTCCATGCCACCAGTTCCCTTGGTCATGGCGATCCAGCCGCCAAATCCGAAAGGGGTGGGCGTGTTGACGCCATCCACGACTACATTGAGATCGTTTCGCGGAATGTTGACCTTGAGTACGTTGCTTTTGTAATCGCCCATCTTGTTGAGAGCTTTCAGCACTGCCTGATAATCGGCAGGCATGTCCTGGGCTGGAAGCGAACCGAATGGAATAACCAGGCCGATCGCGCAAGCAAGCGGCGTTAAGTTGCGGAACATCAGAGTTCCCTCCTTTCCTATTGTTCGCTCAACGGCACCTGGCCGTCATCCGCAATCTGTGCGCGAAGCCCCCTCTTGCAGCGTGTTAACATAATGACGCAAATTCATCGGAACCGAGGAGCGGAATGCATACCCGCGCCATCATCTTCATCGCCACGGCCCTGCTGATCGTGGGTTTCGTGTTTTCGGGCACCGCCAGTGCCCATAATGTTTCGAAGCGGGACGCGAGTTTTGTCGAATCCAACCGCGGTTCGGCGATCGCTCCTTTCATGTACCTGGGCGCCAAGCACATGGTCACCGGTTACGACCACCTGGCGTTCCTGATAGGCGTCATTTTCTTTCTGTACAAGCTGAAGGATATCGTCATATATGTCAGCCTGTTCACAGTCGGCCACAGCATTACTTTGCTGGCGGGCGTTTTGGGCGGTATCCACGCTAACACTTATATCATTGACGCAATCATTGGATTCTCGGTCGTCTATAAGGCGTTCGACAACATGAACGGATTTTCGCGCTTCTTCGGTTTCGAGCCGAACATCAAGCTCGCTGTTCTGATCTTCGGGTTGTTCCATGGCTTCGGCCTCTCCACGAAGCTGCAGGAACTCGATCTCGCCAAAAATGGACTCGTGACCAACATTCTCAGCTTCAATGTGGGGGTAGAAATCGGGCAGGGGCTCGCGCTTACAGCGGTTCTGATCGCTCTCAGCCTGTGGCGGACGCACAGCGGTTATCTTCGGCACGCTTTCGCAACCAACACCGCATTGATGACTGGCGGCTTCATTCTCACCGGTTACCAGATTGCGGGGTACTATCTGGCTGGGTAGCAGAAGGAATGAATATGGACGTTCAGGAATTGGAGAAGGTATACGCCCCGTCGAAGGGCGCGCTGGCTAAAGCGACTGGTATTGCATTGCTCGTCGCGCTGGTCCTGCTCTTCACTGTGCTGTTGCCCGCGGAATACGGCTACGATCCCTTGAAAACTGGCGCGCTGCTCGGACTCACCGGAATCGCCAAAGCGGGAGACTCCAAAGCACGAACTGGCGCGACGCCATCGCCAGTGGTAGCGGGTGTCAATACTCCACAGTCCAGAACCTACAAGGTGGATTCGCAGGATTTCTCGTTACGTCCTGACGACGGCGTCGAAATGAAGTATCACCTGCAAAAAGGCGCCGCCATGGTCTACGCGTGGAAAGCCGACGGGAAACTGACCTTCGAGTTTCACGGCGAGCCCGATCAGAAACCCAACAAGGATTACTACGAGAGCTACGAGCTGGACGACAAGGTCGGCAAGGAAGCCTCCTACGGCTCTTTCATCGCCCCCTCCACGGGTATTCATGGATGGTTCTGGCAGAACAAGACGAAGAAGGAAGTTCAATTCCACCTGACTGTGGCCGGCTTTTTCGACTCCGCGAAGATGTACGTTGACGGCAAGCCGGATGATGTCCCGGTAGAGGACGTAAAGTAGCCCGGCGGTTTGAGCGCTTCCTGCGGCAAGTTCTTTACTCGTTCACCCGCTCGCGATCGGAAACGATCACGATCTGCATATCCTTGGCCATGCCGACAATTCGCTGGGCCGGATCCCGGGACAATCCCGGCAGCCAGGTCCGAGCCGCCGGGCGGGTGAGATAAATCTGGGTGACCTGATTGCGGCGGCCGAAATCCACTACGGTGGAAGCCACATCGTCACCCTCCAGAACCCGGGTTTCAATGTGGAGGTTGCGCGCGAAATTCAGATGCTGCTCCAGTGATTCCCGTTCAGGCTGTGGCAGCCCACTCAGATCGCCCGACGGTTCCACCGCTACCGCGAAACACTCCGCTCCGATGAAATCGCTTACCCGTTTGGCCCGCCGGATCAGCATTGCAGATTTCGGATTCGGGCTCACCAGGACCAGAATCCTGTGATGTTTGCGGGGACTGGCAGGTGCCGTGCCGGCAGGCACGAACTGCCGCTCATCCGTCATCATCCGGTGCTCGACTTCATGCGCCGCCTGCCGGAGCGCCATCTCGCGCAGCGCCACCAGCGTGGATTCGCGGAAGAAGTTCTTGAGAGCGCTATTGGCTTTCTGCCGTTCATAGACGACTCCGCGCTGTAGCCGGTGCAACAGGGCGCGCGGTGTCAGGTCTACCATTACAACCTCGTCGGCCTGCTGCACTACCCAGTCGGGAATGGTCTCACGCACTCGAATGCCGCTGATCTGCCACACCTGGTCATTCAGACTCTCCAGGTGCTGGATATTCATGGTCGTCAGAACATCGGTCCCCGCTGCGAGCAGTAGTTCCACGTCCTCCCACCGTTTCGATCGTTCCGATCCGGGGACATTGGTATGGGGAAACTCATCCACCAGGCAGGTTCGTGGGTGTCTTGCCAGAATCGCGCTGGTATCCATTTCCTCGAAAACGGACCCCCGGTACTCGACCTTTTGCCTGGGGATGATCTCCAAACCTTCTGTCTTGGCGATGGTTTCCCGGCGCCCGTGCGGCTCGAAATAGCCCACGACTACATCCACGCCGGCGGCTTTGAGTTGTTGCGCCTCCTCCAGCATCTTGTACGTCTTGCCAACACCTGCGGCATAGCCCATGAAGATCTTCAGCTTCCCCCGCTGCGTTTCCGGCATGTTCATTGCGGAAAGACGCGGACGTCCATTCCGTGACCTTCCCAGATCAGCTTATCGAGCGGGCTGGCGCGCAATCGGGCCAGCCCTCCACGCTGGCTGTGACCGACGAACAGTTGTGTGATCCCGCGAGAGCGGGCGAAATCCAAAAGAGCGTGCGCCGGATCCTCCCCTTCCAAAATCTCAATCCGCGCGCCGGCAGCACTTGCAACCGCGAGCCGCGCGTCGAGCGCGGACTGATTCTCCGAGGAGATCTCCGGCTGCTTCACGTAAGCCACAATCACTTCGCCGTGGAATCCTTCTGCTACCGCCTGCGCTTCTTCCAGCATCTCCTGAATATTGGCCCGCGGGGTGACGCACACAAGGATTCGTTCATACGTGCCAAAGTGCTGCCGGATGCCATGGCACTCGAGATACTCATTGAGCTGATGATCGACAACATCGGCCGCCACCAGCAGGGCCAGCTCCCGCAATTTCGCTATCCGCTCCTTGCGCCTTAGTGTTTCCGCCTCTTCTTCGAGTGACCACTCCGTCGGCTCGATCGGCGGTGCATCCACCACCTCGATCTCATCGGCGCTCTTGATGAATGACGTCGGTACGGTCTCGGTGATGCGTTTGCCCGTGATGGCTTCGATCCGGTCCTTCAGTTCGGCCACGTATTGAACATTGATCGATGCGATTACTTTGATCCCGGCGGCCAGAAGTTCCTGAACGTCCTGCCAGCGTGTGGGGTTACGCAGACCCGGAGGGTTGTTATAGGCGAGACCGTCCACGAAACACACGGCCGGATGGCGGCGTATGACTGCATCCACGTCGATCGCGGTCCCGCCAGCTACATTCTTTAGCGGGATCACTTCCAGCTTCCGGAGCAGCGCCTCCACTTCGTGAGGGACTTGCGGCTGAATGGCGCCCACGACGACGTCCTGGCCGCGTTCCCGCCGCCGCCGGGCTTCGTCCAGCATCCGGTACGACTTCCCCACTCCCGAAGCGTAACCAAGGAAGATTTTTAGATGTCCTTTGCGGGCAAGTGCCGCCTCCTCGGCTTGCACCTCCAACATGCACTCTTCGGGCGTTTTGCGCCGCAACTCATGCGCCATACGGCCTACCTTCCAACCGAACAACAGTGCGGGGCACATCCACCATTGTCGCTACGGCAGGCGCGCCAGCGCCAGCGGGATCAGGCGCGGGCTGCGGGGACCTTATCAGCAACTACGGCCTTACCGGATATCTTCGGTCCAACATCAAGTTCAATTTCAGAACATTCACGCGGGGTTCCCCGAGAATCCCAAGGCTCGGCTGTTCGGTGGATTGCGCAATCAATTCCTTCATCTGGGCCGCCGGAATGCCACGTACTTTGGCGATTCGTCCCGTTTGCGCCTCTGCATTGGCGGGACTGATGTGGGGGTCGAGGCCCGAGCTCGAACCCGTTACCGCGTCCGCGGGAATCGGCGCCTTCGGTTTGAACACCAGGGGCGCTTTATCGTCATTGAAAGCCTTCACCAGCTTCACATCATCCAGGTCACCCCTCGCGTCCTTGAACTGATCCAATGGCGCCGAGGACTCGTAGGGAATCTCATTTTCCACGCAGTAGTGCACCACCCGCAGGGCGACGCCGTCGAAGTCGACAACCTCGTTTTTCTTCTCGTCCATCTTCGTGGTGCCGCGGAGGAGCTTGGCACTCGTTGGCCCGAGGTTCGATCCGCTGCTGGCCGTCGCGTCATACCCACTGCCGGCCGAGGAAGGGCGCGGGTGGAAGTACTCTGGCTTCGCGAAGTTCTGACCGATGATTTCCGACCCGATTACTTTATCTCCCGCTTTCACCAGGCTTCCGTTGGCCTGTTTCGGGAAGACTACCTGGCTGATTCCCGTGATCGCCAGGGGGTAGACCACACCAAGCACTATCGTCAAGAAGATCTTAATTCTGAGTCCCGGCAGAATTTGTTCCCACATATTTCGTTTCCTCCTACGCCAATCGCAGCGCGACCAGGATTTGGTCGATCAGCCAGATCCCTGGAAAAGGCGCGACGATACCGCCGATACCGTAGATCAATAGATTGCGCCGCAGCAGGCTCGCTGCATCGAGCGGCCGATACTTGACCCCTCGCAGAGCCAGAGGCACCAGCGCGATGATGATCAGCGCGTTAAAAATTACGGCCGCAAGCACCGCGCTTTGGGACGTGTGCAGGCCCATGATGTTGAGCTTCCCAAGCACGGGATACGTCGCCATGAACATGGCCGGAATAATCGCGAAATATTTCGCCACATCGTTGGCGATCGAAAACGTCGTCAAGGCGCCGCGCGTGATCAGCAATTGCTTGCCGATCGCTACGACCTCAATGAGCTTGGTCGGATTGCTGTCGAGGTCCACCATGTTGCCGGCTTCCTTGGCTGCCATAGTTCCCGTATTCATGGCGAGCCCGACATCGGCCTGCGCCAGCGCGGGCGCGTCATTGGTGCCGTCACCCGTCATCGCCACCAGGCGTCCCGCCGCCTGCTCCTTCTTGATGTACTCCAGCTTGTCTTTGGGCGTGGCCTGCGCCAGAAAATCATCCACGCCGGCTTCGTGGGCAATGGCCGCGGCCGTGAGAGGGTTGTCGCCCGTGATCATCACGCTGCGAATTCCCATGCGCCGCAATTGTGCGATGCGCTCCTTCATGCCGCCCTTTACGATATCTTTCAAATGAATAATCCCCAGGAGACGGCGGCCATCGGCCACGGCAAGAGGAGTTCCGCCGTTGCGCGCAATCCGGTCACTCATCTCCTGGACGTCGCCGCCGACTGTACCGCCATACTCCATCACGAATTTGCAGATCGCCTCGGTAGCCCCCTTACGCAGCCGTCTTCCTTCGAAATCCACGCCGCTCATGCGCGTGTAGGCGGAGAACGGAATAAAATTCGCCTCGCCTTCGGGAATGTGGCGGCCGCGGAAACCGTATTTCTCTTTCGCTAGCACCACCACCGACCGGCCTTCCGGAGTTTCGTCGGCGAGGCTGGAAAGTTGGGCCGCATCGGCTAATTCCTCGGCCGTTACGCCATTCACCGGAAGGAATTCGACCGCCTGCCGATTGCCCAGCGTGATGGTGCCAGTTTTATCGAGCAACAGCGAATTGACGTCCCCCGCGGCTTCCACCGCCTTCCCGCTCATCGCCAGTACATTGTGTTGCATCACGCGATCCATCCCGGCGATGCCGATCGCCGATAGCAGGCCGCCAATAGTCGTGGGGATCAGACAGACCAGTAAAGATACCAGAACTGCCACCGTAGGGACGGATCCGGCTCCGGCTTGCGCCACGCTGAAGACTGAATAAGGCTGGAGCGTGATTACCGCCAGCAGAAAGATCAGTGTCAGTCCCGCAATCAGGATGTTCAAAGCGATTTCGTTGGGTGTCTTTTGCCGCTGGGCTCCCTCGACCAGGGCGATCATGCGATCGAGAAATGTCTCGCCGGGGTTAGACGTGATCTTGATCCTGATTTGATCGGAAAGGACTTTGGTGCCGCCCGTGACCGCGCTGCGATCGCCGCCCGACTCGCGAATCACGGGAGCACTCTCGCCGGTGATCACCGACTCATCCACCGTCGCGATCCCTTCCACAACTTCTCCATCGCCGGGGATGAGATCGCCGGCATCGCAAATGACCACGTCTCCGGCGCGCAGTGCCGAACTGGCCACCTGTTCCACCTTACCGGCCGATATTACCCGCTTCGCAATTGCATCGGTCTTCGTCTTGCGAAGCGCATCCGCCTGCGCCTTTCCGCGCGCCTCCGCCATCGCCTCGGCGAAATTTGCAAACAGCACCGTAAACCAGAGCCACAGCGAAATCTGTAGCGTGAATCCGATGCCGCCGGCGCCGGCGGTGATGTCGCGGATCAGGAATACCGTGGTGAGCGCCGCGCCCACTTCTACCACAAACATCACCGGGTTCTTGAGCAGGGTGACCGGGTTCAGCTTCACGAACGACGCGCGGACTGCGCGCCCTACAATTTCGGGATCGAACAGCGGCCGCGACCGCGCCAGCTTCTTTGGCAGCAGCGAAGTGGGGTCATCGGGCGGAATTTGAGGCGACACTTCAGGTTCCGTAACGGCTGCTGACATTGCTTTAGCTCCAAATTCCCACCGGCGGCACAATCATCGAAAACAGCTTGCCGCTGTGCATCAGGTAATGCTCCACGATCGGACCCAGCGAAAGCGCCGGAAAGAAGGTCAGGGCGCCGACGATCAATACGGTGCCGACCAGTAAACCCACGAACAAAGGACCGTGCGTGGGAAATGTTCCCGCAGTCGCCGCGATCTTTTTCTTCGCAGCCAGGCTGCCGGCTGCCGCTAGCAGTGGAATCAGAAACAGAAACCGGCCAATCCACATGGCGAGGCCGATCGTCAGGTCATACCAGGGTGTGTTTGCGGTGATTCCCGCGAAGGCGCTGCCGTTATTGCCGGTCCCGCTCGTGTAGGCATAGAGAATTTCGCTGAACCCATGCGGACCGCTGTTGTTCATATTCGCGATCGCCGGCCCAGGCGGATTCCAGTAGCCCTTGGCCGGAAAAGTGATCACGGAACTGAGCGCGGTGAAAAACAGAATGCTGAACGCGGTCGCAATTACTGCCAGCATCGCCATTTTTACCTCTTTTTGCTCGATCTTTTTGCCCAGGTATTCCGGCGTGCGTCCAACCATCAGGCCCGCGATGAATACGGCGAGGATGCAATAGAGCAGAATGCCGTAAAGGCCGGCCCCAACTCCCCCGAAAATGACCTCGCCTGTCTGGATGTTAAACAATGGGACCAGGCCGCCCAACGGAGTGTAGCTATCGTGCATGCTGTTCACGGCGCCGCAGCTCGCATCGGTCGTGACGGTCGCGTAGAGCGCGGAGTTGGCGATGCCAAAGCGCACCTCTTTGCCCTCCATGTTGCCGCCAGGCTGCCCTGCGGTGGCTGCAGTTTGCAACCCGATCTTCGCAAACAAGGGATTCCCCGCCTGCTCGGATGCATAACAGACGAAAACACCGATCAGGAACATGACCGAGAAGGCCCCGAAAATCGCCCATCCTTGGCGTGTATCGCCGACCATCTTTCCGAGTGTGTAGGTCAGCGCTCCGGGAATGAGGAAAATCAGAAACATCGAAAGCAGGTTGCTGAACGGAGTGGGATTTTCAAATGGGTGCGATGAATTCGCGTTGAAGAAGCCGCCACCGTTGGTGCCAAGCTGCTTGATGGCTTCTTGCGAGGCCACCGGACCCTGGGCGATCATTTGCTTCGCGCCCTCGACGGTAGTCACATCCGTGTACGAACTGAGATTCTGGATGACCCCCTGTGACACAAACAGAAACGCGGCAACTACCGAGATCGGCAGCAGGACATAAACCGTCGCCCGTGTTACATCGACCCAAAAATTGCCGATCGTGCGCCGTTCCTGGCGTGCGAAGCCACGGATTAAAGCCACCGCGATCGCGATGCCGACGGCGGCCGAGGCGAAATTCTGCACTGTCAGTGCCGCCATTTGTACGAAGTAACTCAATGTTGATTCGCCGCCATAGGCCTGCCAGTTCGTGTTCGTAACGAAACTGGTAGCGGTATTGAACGCCAGGTCGGGCGGCACCTTGTCCGCGCCGAAGTGCTGGGGATTGAACGGCAGAAATGCCTGCGCACGCTGCAGCAGGTAGGTCAGCAGAAACCCGAAGATACTGAAGCTCAGCAGGGCGGCAGTATACTGGGTCCACCGCTGCTCTACATCCTCCCGAATGCCGCTGACCTTGTAGGTGAGCACTTCAAGCCACCGCAGGACAGGATGCAGGAACGTACGCTCCCCTTCAAACAATCGCGCCATGAACGCTCCGAGCGGCTTGGCGCAGATCAGGATCAGAATGAAGAAAATCGCGATTTGCAACACGCCAACGCTAGTCATAATGTCTTCCTCAGAACCTCTCCGGCCGCAGGAGCGCGTAAATCAGGTAAGCAAACAAGCCCAGCGATGCCACGCCGGCAATCACGTAATCCATGATTCTGTTCTCCTATAACCTGTCGCAGGCCTTTGTAATAGCCCAGCAGACAAGCAGAAAGGCACAACCAATCGCAACGTAAAACAAATCAAGCATTCGTTTCACTCCATTTCTGTGACGATCACTTCGTGGCCGGCACGGCGAAGCGTTCGTGCCAGCCGCTTCTCTCGTGTCGGCCACCACGTTTTGTGAGCGCCGATTACGACGAGCGACCGTGCCGCCAGCACGTCCTTGAGAGTCTCTGCCCGATCGCGGCAAAGGTAAATTTGAACGATTATCTCAGCAGGACATTCCGCGGCGATTTCATGAAATCGTTGCTCGCTGAAATCGAGCAGGACTGGCGGGCTCTCGAGTGGACGTGGATAAGGCACAACCTGGGGCACCAGCAGTTTGATGCGTGTGCTCAACCGATCCACAAGCGCAGCAGCTTTCCTGAGCGCCGCGATCGTACTCGCAGAGGATGTAAACACAACAGCCACATCCAGCGGCTGATCGGATCCTTCGACCGGTGGCTGCTTGAGGCGGGCGGTTGCGGGCGCCAGCACCCTTTGAAACGCCAACGAACGATTTAGCGCTTCTCCCATTTTCGGTTCATCCAGTCCGATGGTAGGAGAAAGCAGCCGAAGAAGTCATGGGAAAGTCATGAGAATTTCATGAAAATCCCGCGGAGACCGCCGATTTGCGCCGGTTCTGTGCGACCCTGATTACTTGTCGCAACGCTTTGCATAAGGGGTACCATGGACCGCCTGACAACGTTTGGCCTATTCGCCGTAGTCACGATGCTGATCTTCTACGCATTTGAGAACCGGAGCCATTGGTTCATCCTGGCGTTCGCGGGCTCATGCGTCCTCAGCTCGGTTTATGGCTTTCTGCAAGGCGCGTGGCCATTTGGCGGTGTCGAAGCTGTATGGTCCGTGGTCGCGTTACGCAAGTGGTGGATCGCCAGAAATGCAGAGAAGCCCGGAGACTACTCCGGTTCAGGCGTGCCGTTCAAACGATAGCCGATCCACGGTTCGGTGACGATGTATTGCGGTTCTTCCGGGTTGAGTTCGACTTTCTTACGAAGGCTCTTGATGATCGCCCGGAGATAATCGACCTGGTCTCCGTAATCCGGCCCCCAGATCGCCTGCAAGAGTTCCCGATGCGGCACTGCCTCGTTCGGATGTTGCGTCAGGTAGCGCAAGAGTTCCAGCTCCTTGGGTGTTAGGTGCGCGGACCTCGCGCCATTGAAAACGTTCCGCGCGCCAAAATCGATCGACACCTGTCCGAGGCGCAATTTGCTGGGTCCGGATTTTGCGGCCGGAACTCTCCGCAGGGCCGCGCGGATTCGCGCCAGAAGCTCGGGTGTGCTGAACGGCTTCGTAATGAAATCGTCCGCACCCGCATCGAGCGCGGAAACCTTGTCCTGTTCGGAATTGCGGACGGTCAGCATCACGATTCCTATGCTTGTGCCGCTTCTGATTTCGCGGCACGTGGCCAGGCCACCCATGCCGGGCATATTCATATCGAGCACGATCAGATCGGGATGGAAGTCGCGCACTTTGATCAGTGCTTCCTCTCCGGTCTTGGCGTCGGCAATTTCATAGCCGGCCGTAACTAAAGTGGTGCGCATGAAACGGCGCATCTGCGGCTCGTCGTCCACAATCAGAATACGGCCGCTGCTCAATGAGCGCCTCCGGCCTGAACCAGCGGCAGCGTGATCCGGAATGTAGTCTCGCCCGGTTTGCTCGTCACCATGAGATCTCCGTGGTGCGCTTGCATAATGCTGTGCGCGATGTTGAGGCCGAGACCGGAACCAGGTATCTGGTTCCGCACCTGCCGGCCCCGGTAGAATCTTTGGAAAATTCGGCCCCTGTCCTCGGGCGATATTCCCGCGCCATGATCGGTGACCTCCAATGCGACCGATTGCCCGTTGGCGTGCATTCGGATCTCGACAGCGGAGTCCGGCGGCGAATACTTCAGCGCGTTATCGACGAGCTGTTTCAAGGCGAGCTTCACCAGCCGGCGATCGAGCGCGATGCGAGGTAATGCGCTATCGGCAGAAATCGTAAAGGGCCGTTCATCAATTCGGGGTTGCATGGATGTGACCACTTCGCGAACAATTGCTTCCAGGTTCGATTCCTCTAAGTGGACGTCAATATGCGTCGTGTCGAGCCGAGCCATTTCGATCGCATTGTCCAGTAATTCCCTCAAGTGCTCTGCCTCTTCGTCCGCAATCGTGAGCTGCTCCCGGCTGCTCTCGGAAAGCTCGTTATGGCCCGCTAGAACACTCGTCGTGGCGCCCTTGATCAACGTGAGGGGCGTTTTGAATTCATGCGCCATGGCATCGATCAGGGTGGTTCGTAATTGTTCGCTCTGGCGGGCCACTTCGATCTCGTGACTCAGTTCCTGTGCTTTGGATCGCTCTAAACCGATCGCTACCAGGTTGGCAATCCCCTGAAGGACCGCATCCGGCATCCTCGTGCCTTGCAGCGCGAGACTGGCAATGGGCTCCGAGCCCAGTCGCACGGCGGTGACGGTGCGGTTGGCGGCACTGTCGGAAAACGTGGTGCCGCGCAACGCAGTATCACGGAGCTGATCATCGAGCCCGTCGAAGTCGGCAGGACCGGCTCGGTAGAATTCTCCGCTTCGCCGTTCGTAAAGCACCGCCGCGCTCAGTTCGAACGTCTCTGCCAAACCGCGGATCAGTTGCTTGGGAAACTGCTCTTCCCGGTTGATCAGCAGAATCATCCGGCTGAACGTGTAGAGGCGCTCCACGTCCTGTTGCCGTTCGAGAGCCTCAAGCGCGCGCCGTCTGGCTTTTGTAGACAGACGGCTCGCAATCAGCGACGTTGCCAGAAAGCTGAACAGCGCAACCCAATTCTGCGGGTCGGCGATTGTGAAAGTCCCAACGGGCGGCAGGAAGAAAAAGTTGAAGGTCAGGGTAGCGCAAACCGACGAAATGGAAGCCTCAAGAAAACCCCAGGTGCTCGCGATCACCAGGACGAGCAACAGATACGCGAATCCGATGGTCGTGGCGTTGACGGCGATCAATCGGGTTCCGGCAAAGGTCACGCCTGCAACCGCGGCGAAGCACGCGAGCAGGCGCAGTGCCCGCTGAGACAATGCTTACCAGCACCTCCGTTGCTATTCTAACGGGCGGCGGCCTGAAAGTTGGTCATGCGATATCCTGTAGCGATGTGAGTTCTGGCGTGCCTGTGGCCGGCAGACAAAAGGAAGGAGATCCCCATGAGAAGAAACCCGTGCAAGAGTTCGCTTGCGGCGTGTGCATTGGTCTGCGGTCTTGTTTCCGCCGCCCCACGGGCGCTTGCTCAAGAGCACTGGGTTGCAACCTGGGCCGCCTCGCCACAAGCGCCGCGGGTCGCCCTTCCCCGGCCCCCGCAACCGCCCGCCTCACAGGCCGCGCCGCCCGCCGCTCCGGCCGGCGGAGGGAATCAGGCTCCCATATTTGCGCCCCCGCCCAATCTGAACAACCAGACCGTTCGCATGATCGTCCGGACGAGCATCGGAGGGCGCCGCGCGCGCGTGCAACTATCCAATGCCTTCGGCGCAAGCGCGCTTAAGATTGGGGCCGCGCACCTCGCCCTGCGCGATCGCGGCTCCGCGATCGTTCCCTCCTCCGATCGGGCGCTGACATTCGGAGGGAAGGCCCAGTTCGCGATCCCGTCCGGGGCGGAGGCGTTAAGCGATCCGGTCGATCTCGACGTGCCAAAGCTCGGCGATCTGGTGATTAGTATCTATGTCCCCGGCGACGCCGGCAGCCCCACCAATCACCTTACCGGGTTGCATACAACTTACATTTCCAAAGCCGGCGACTTCAGCGGGGCGGCAACGTTCCCGGACGCGAATACAACGCAATCCTGGTATTGGCTCAGCGGCGTGCATGTGCTGGCTCCCCCGGATGCAGGCCTGATCGTCGCCTTCGGCGATTCGATAACCGACGGCGCTACCTCCACGCCCGATACCGACAACAGTTGGCCGAGCCATCTTGCGCGGCGGCTGGCGGCCAACAAGAGCACGGCTAATCTGGCAATCGTCAACGAAGGAATTTCCGGCAATCGCCTCTTGAACGACGGAGCGGGAATCTCGGCCCTGGCGCGATTCGATCGTGATGTTCTGGCGCAGCCCGGCGTGAAATGGCTGATTGTGCTCGAAGGCATCAATGACATCGGTTTTGCGGCGCTGCCGGGCGCCCAGGCTTCCGATACCGTCACCGCCGATGACCTGATCTCCGCGCACAAACAGATCATCGAGCGGGCCCACTTGCACGGCATCAAAGCGATCGGTGCGACTCTCACACCCTATACCGGAGCGCTCTACTACACCGATCGCGGAGAGGAACTCCGCCAGGCCTTCAATGAATGGATCCGCAACGGCAAAGCCTATGACGCCGTAATCGATTTCGATATGGCGGTGCGCGATACCGAGAACCCGAAACAGATCCGTGCCGCCTATAATATTCGCGATCACTTGCACCCCAATGACCCCGGTTACAAGGCGATGGCGGATGCCGTGGATCTGTCGCTCTTCAACCGGCGGAAATAGGCTGCGTTCCTGTCGTTGGTTTACAATGACAACCCTTCGGAGGAGTTGGTTCATGCGTAGCAGATCAATTCGAAAGAGCCCCACGCTGCCGGCCCTCTTTGGCCTGGCTTTCATCGCCGTAATCACCGGTTTCGCGCAGCAGCGTCCCGCCCCGGTCATACCCCGCCCGCCCTTGGGCTCAGGACCGTTCGTCTTCGATACCGCCGAGCAGCATAAAGTCCAGGTCGTCGTTGTGACAAAGGGACTCTCGCATCCCTGGGGACTGGCATTTCTGCCGGATGGCAGCATGCTCGTCACCGAGCGCGCGGGACGCTTGCGGCTGATACGCGACGGCGTCCTGGATCCCAGGCCGATTCCCGGGGTTCCCGAGGTTTATGCCAAGCAGTTGTCGGGCCTGATGGATATCGCCTTGCATCCCCGCTTTGCCGACAACAAGCTGGTCTACTTGGCTTACACCAAACCCCTGGAGAAAGGCGTCACCACAGCCCTCGCCCGGGGCCGCTGGGATGGCGCCGCACTTGCGGATGTGCGCGAGATCTTCGTTGCCGATTCTGTCGACGACGGTCGCGCGGCGGCTTCACGCCTGGCGTTCGGTCCCGATGGCAGCCTCTACATGACCATCGGCGGCACGTTCGACCAGCGCGCGCAGGATCCCGGCAGCCATGGTGGCAAGGTCCTTCGCCTTCGCGATGACGGAACAGCACCCCCGGATAATCCGTTCTCCGGAAAGGCGGGGTACAAGCCCGAGATCTACACTCTCGGGCATCGTAACTCCCTGGGATTGGCCGTGCAGCCGCAGACAGGCGTCGTCTGGGAAAACGAAAACGGCCCGAACGGCGGCGACGAACTTAATGTGCTGCAGCGCGGCCGGAATTATGGCTGGCCTGTAGTGAGCTATGGGCGCCAATATCCAGGGCCTCGCGTCTCCGACCATCCCTGGAAGGAAGGCATGGAAGAGCCGCTCGTGGTCTGGTTGCCGTCGATCGGCATCTCCGGCCTGGCATTTTATACCGGTGACCGGTTTCCCGCATGGAAAGGGAACGTCTTCGTCGGCTCCATGCGCGTCGGCGAGTTGAATTACACCGGGCACGTGGAGCGAATTGTCCTCAACGAAAAGTTTGAGGAACTCCGCCGTGAGTCGCTGCTCACGGAGTTGCGCCAACGGATCCGCGACGTGCGGCAGGGCCCGGACGGGCTGCTTTATCTGCTCACGGAAGAAGAAGAGGGCGCCCTGCTCCGCATTGAGCCGGCCCCATGAAGCAGTGTTTGTCCTGATGCAAGCCTAAACTATGGCGGCCGTTCTCGAGGGAATTCGCGTGCTGGACCTCAGCACGATTGTGGCCGGCCCGGCAACCAGCATGATTCTCGCGGACCTTGGAGCCGACGTGATCAAGGTCGAGCGTCCGGGGACTGGTGAGGATGGCCGTGCCATGGGGCCACACCGCGGGCCTTGGGGCGCCTACTTCACCACGTTAAATCGGGGGAAGCGCTCGATCGCGCTCGACATTCGCAACCCGGCGGGCCGTGAGGCCGTGCTACGGATCGCCGCCACCTGTGATGCCTTCCTCGAAAATTTTCGGGGAGGTAAAGCGGCCGCTCTGGGTCTCGATGAAAACGCGGTGCGTGCCCGTAAGCCCGATATCGTTTACGCTTCGCTCTCGGCTTATGGCGCCGGGGGACCGGACTATACGCGGCCCGGTTACGACGCTATCCTCCAGGCCCGCACGGGAATCATGAGTGTCACCGGAAATGGTGATGGGATGCCGGTCCGCTCCGGAGTCTCCATTCTCGATATGGGCGCCGGCGTGTGGATGGCGTTAGGAGTAATCGCCGCGCTGCTGGAACGGCAGCGCTCCGGCAAGGGCCAGCGCGTCGACACATCGCTGCTTCAGACGGGCGTAATGCTCCTGTCGTATCACCTGCTATTCCGGCAATTCACGGGTGTCAATCCGAAACCGCAGGGTTCGCGGCACACCGCATTTGCGCCTTATGGGGCTTTCAGCGCAGCCGACGGGACTATCATGATTGGAATCTCCAGCGACAAAGCCTTCCGCCGTCTCACGGAAGCCCTCGGCAGACCGGAATGGGCCGGCGATCCGCGCTTCCGGACAAACCAGGATCGTGTGCGCCACACGCCGGAACTGGATCGATGCATCTCCGAGGTGCTAATAACGCACCCAGTCTCGCACTGGACGGCCCTGCTGGATCGGCATGATGTCGCCTGCGACCCTGTGCAGACCCCCGATCAGGTGATGGCCGACCCGCAGGTGGCTGCTCTGGGACAATTGGAATCGATCGACCTCGCGGGGCAGGAGAGCGCGCTTCTCCCGCGGCTGCCGCTTGGATTTTCGCTGACGCCCGCCGCCATCCAAGGACCCCC
>PSRJ01000317.1 GCA_003175985.1 Terriglobia bacterium | reverse complement strand
CGCCGGGCCGGCGAGAAAACTCCCGGCATCGATGGCCTGTTCCAGCGTGACGATCGCGGGCAGCGGTTCATATTCCACTGCGACGCGAGCGGCGCCGCGGCGCGCCGCTTCCAGCGTTTCGCCCAGCACCCACGCCACCGGCTGTTGGTGAAACAAGACTTCCGTGGGAAACAGCGGCTCGTCGTGCCGGTTGGCCCCGGTGTTGCCTTCGCCAGGGACATCGCCCGCGGTTAGCGTGGTACAAACGCCCGGTTCGGCGAAGGCCGGAGCTACATCCAATTTCGTGACGAGTGCGTGGGCGTGAGGCGCCAAAACCGGCCAGGCGTGCAGGATCTGCGGGAACCGGGCCGGCAGGTCGTCCGTGTAGAGCGCCTCGCCGGTGACGTGGCCGCGCGCGCTTTCGTGCGGGATCGCCCTCCCCACGACACTCATGCCGCCGCCTCCTGCTGCTCCCACCAGAACTTTTCGACAAGACTTTGGGCCACGGCCAGGCGATACTCGGCCGAGCCGCGATGATCGCTGATGGGCTGCAATGTACCGGCGAGTATCGACTGCGCACGCTCCACAGCCGCCCGGTTCCAGCGGCGGCCTACCATGCTCTGCTCGGCAGCAGTGGCGCGCAGAGGCGTAGGTGCGACGCCGCCAAAGCTCAACCGAGCGCGTGTGATCAGGTCGCCTTCGAAGTGTAGGGACATCCCGGCAGCCACGGTGCTGATGTCGTCCATTCGTCGTTTAGCAACCTTGAAGAAGCGAGTGATCGCCGGCAGCGGCTTGGGAATTTCGATCGCAAGAAGAAGTTCTCCCGGTTCGAGAGCGGTCCGCCGGTAGCCCGTGAAGAAGGAGGCCAGCGGAATCGTCCGGCCGCCCCGCATAGAGGTCAGGTGGACGACGGCATCCAAAGCGAACAGGAGTGGCGCGGCATCGCCGATGGGAGAGGCCGTGCTCAGGTTGCCGCCCAGCGTAGCGCGATTGCGCAACGGAGGCGAGGCAAACAGCCTGAGCCATTCGTGAAAAGCGACGGGAGCATCCTTCCAGCGCTCCGCAATGTCCGACAGCGGGAGCGCGGCGCCGATGAGCAGCCGTTCAGCGGTCTCCGAAAACTGGCGCAGCTCGGGAACGGCTTCCAGACTGACCAGGTGTCCGAAACGGCGCCCCCGCAGGTTCGACTCAACTCCCAGATCGGTGCCGCCCGCCACCGGCCGCGCCTCGGGACTCGCGGCCAGGATTTCCAAACACTCCGAAAGTCTGTTGGGACGGGAAAACCGGGAGTCTGCGTCCTGATATTCGACCCGCTGCAGCGCGGGAGCGGGACGCGACAGCCGCGCGAGAAAATCGCCGTGCGGAGGCGACCCCAGGGATCTTGCGGCGTCCCGGATCGGCCGGTAGCCGGTGCACCGGCAAAGATTGCCGCCCAGTTCCTCCGGTTCGCATGGGCCGGCGCGGCCGGGCCGGTATTGTTCCGCGAACAGGCTCATCACAAACCCGGGAGTGCAATAGCCGCATTGCGACCCCCCTGCTTCGGCGAGCGCCCGCTGCACCTCCGATAACTCTCCTCCCGCGGCTAGCGACTCCACCGTATAGATTTCCTGGTCCGCCGCCATGGGGAGGTACATCAGGCAACTGTTGATCGCGCGGTACGCGCTGCCCCCATTATGGTTCCCTACCACCACCACCACGGTGCAGGCGCCGCACTCGCCCTCGGCGCAGCCCTCTTTGGCCCCGGTGAGGCCTTGCTCGCGCAGGAAATCGAGCAGCGTTGTATGGACAGGCGCGCGTGGAACGGTTATCGGTTTACCATTAACCAAAAACCGGACAGGAGCAGAAGAGGCGCTGGTATCCATTTGTCATCTTGGCGCGCCACAAGGTCGCCGCGGTTCTCCCCGAGGAACCGGTACGGAAGGAGTGTAGCACAACTGAGTTGCGCTATGATCTTCCCAGAAAAGGCGAGGGCTCTCTGTATCAGTCCGATGTCGTAGTGATCGGCGGCGGCAATGCCGCCCTTTGTGCCGCCCTGAGCGCGCGTGAATCCGGGGCCAGCGTGACCGTGCTGGAGTCGGCCCCGCAGGCATTTCGCGGCGGAAACAGCCGCCATACGCGTAATATGCGGTGCATGCACCCCGCCCCGACCGACGTGCTTACGGACTCATATCCTGAGGAGGAGTATTTCCTGGACCTGATGCGCGTGACCAGCGGCGACACCAACCAGCAACTGGCGCGTATGCTTATCCGCGAGTCTCCGCGAGCCCATGCCTGGATGCGAACCAATGGAGTACGCTTCCAGCGGGCGCTGGGCGGCACGCTCCAGTTGGGCCGCACCAATGCCTTCTTTCTGGGAGGCGGCAAGGCCCTTCTGAACGCCTACTACGCCGCGGCGCGGGCCCGAGGGATCCAGGTGGTGTATAACGCCGAGGTTACCGGCTTGTGCGTGCCGCCGCGGGAATTCGTCACCGGCGCCGTGTGCGTTGCCGGAAACGCCACGGAGTTCCGCGCCAAGGCCGTGGTTGTGGCTTCGGGCGGGTTTGAATCGAATTTCGAATGGTTGCAGGAGGCCTGGGGCGAGGCGGCGCAGAATTTCCTGGTGCGCGGCACACCCTACAACCAGGGCAAACTCCTGCGTCTCTTGCTGGAGAGCGGAGCGCGGCCGGTGGGCGATCCGAAGCAATGCCATGCCGTCGCGATCGATGGACGCGCTCCCCGGTATGACGGCGGGATCGTGACCCGGCTCGATTGCATCCCTCTAGGAATCGTCGTGAACCGCGAGGGGCGCCGCTTCTACGACGAAGGTGAGGACCTTTGGCCCAAGCGCTATGCCATCTGGGGGCGACTGGTGGCGCAACAACCCGGTCAAATTGCCTGGGCGATCATCGATTCCAAGGTGCTGGGGAAGTTCATGCCCTCGGTCTTTCCGCCGGTGAGCGGCCAAACGATTGGAGAACTGGCCGAGGCTCTGGGCTTGCCGCGCGCGGCTCTGGAGCACACCGTCGCCGGCTTCAATCAATCCGTTACGCCCGGAAGCTTCAATCCGGAAGCGCTTGATGATTGCGGAACGACCGGTCTGTCCCCGCCCAAATCGCATTGGGCGCAGCGCATCGATACGCCTCCTTTCTTCGGTTATCCCCTGCGGCCCGGAATCACCTTTACCTACCTCGGCGTAGAGGTGAATGAGCGAGCACAGGTACGCCTCGCGGATGGCAATTACTCGCCCAGGATCCTGGCCGCCGGAGAAATCATGGCGGGCAACATCCTGGGAAAGGGTTACCTGGCCGGATTGGGTATGACGATCGGGACCGTGTTCGGGCGCATCGCAGGGCTGGAGGCGGCGCGTGCCGCAAACTGACTCGGCCGCGGAAGGCGCGCGCATCCTGACCATCTGTAACGCCTGCCGCTACTGCGAAGGCTATTGCGCGGTGTTCCCGGCCATGGAGCACAGGCGCGCTTTTGCCGGGGCAGATTTGAACTTCCTGGCGAATCTCTGCCACAACTGCGCCGAGTGCTACTATGCGTGCCAATACGCACCGCCACACGCGTTCGCCGTGAACGTACCCAGGGTGCTGGCTGAAATCCGCGCCCAATCCTACCGTCAGTACGCGTGGTCGAACGGAAGATATACCGCCGGAGTGTTCGCTTTAGGCGCGGTTCTCGCATTCGTTTTCGCCCGCAGCGCAGGGCCGCGCTTTTACGATGTGATCCCACACGCGTTTATGGTGGCGGTCTTCGGGACGATTTCGGGATTCGTTCTCGCCGCCCTCGCAATCGGGGCCATCCGCTCCGCGAAGGAATTCGGCGTGAGGTGGGACACTAAAGCTCTGGCACGCGCGGCCGCCGATGTACTAACCCTCGAATACCTCCGAAGCGGGGGCGCCGGATGCACCTACCCCACTGAGCGCCACTCGGGAGCGCGGCGCTGGTTCCACCATTGCACGTTCTATGGATTTCTATTGTGCTTCGCCTCGACCACCGTAGCTGCACTCTACCACTACGGGCTCGGACGTCTGGCGCCGTACCCGTACACCAGTCTTCCCGTGCTGCTCGGGACTTTCGGTGGCGTCGGCCTGTTGGTAGGGCCGGCGGGACTGTATTGGTTGAAGCGGCGGCGCGACCCGGCAACCGCCGATGCGAACCAGAACTCGATGGATTTGACGTTTCTCTCGCTGCTGTTCGCAACCAGCTTGACAGGGTTGCTCTTATTGGTACTGCGGGCGTCATCCGGGATGGCGCCGATGTTGCTGATCCATCTTGCGTTGGTGGCAGCGCTTTTCGCTACCTTACCCTACGGGAAGTTCGTTCACGGCATTTACCGCTCGCTCGCGCTGTTGCGGTACGCGCTGGAGCAGCGCGGTGGCCGTTAACCCCATCGCTCCGGCAAGCGATAGCCACACGCCCGGCATGGCGCGGTTGCCCGTGAGGTGAATGAGATAAGTGGAAATCGCCGGGGTGAAGCCTCCGAAGATGCCCGTGGCCAGGCTGTAAGCCAATGAGAAGCCGGAGGCGCGTACCAGTGGCGGCATGATTTCCGTCAGATAAACGACCATCGATCCGTTGTAGCTACCGAAGATCATCGAGAACCACATCGCCGCCGCCAGCAGCCGGGCGAAGGATGGCTGGCTTACCAGCCAGGACAACACAGGATAGGCTGTGAACAGCGCCAAAAGCGAAAAAAGCGTGAGCAACGGCCGGCGGCCGATGCGATCCGACAGCGCGCCCATCACAGGCAGCCACACGAAGTTGGAAGCGCCCACGCACAACGTCACAATCATGCTTTGCAGGCTGGAGAGTCGCAAGACCGTACTGCCATAGGTCGGCATGTACGCCGTGATCAGGTAGAAGGTGACGGTCGTCGTGGTGGAGAGCATCATTCCCAGCAGCACCAGCCGCCAGTTGGCGGCCAACATGCGCCAGATCTCGCGCGTCGCGGGCGGGCGCTTGCGAGCCAGAAATTCGCCGGTTTCCACCAGCGAACGCCGCAACAAAAACAGAAAGGGCACCAGCATCGAGCCGATCAGCAGCGGAATGCGCCATCCCCAGACGAACATCTTTTCCGGCGGCAACATCGAGGAAAGCACAATACCCAGCAGGGCCGCAAACATGACGGCGACTTGCTGGCTGGCGGACTGCCAGCTGACATAGAATCCCTTGCGCCCCGGTTTGGCGATCTCCGCCAGGTACACGCTGACACCGCCAATTTCCACGCCCGCGGAAAGACCCTGCACCAGGCGGCCCGCCACAACCAGCAGCGGCGCAAGCAGGCCGAGAGTTTCATACCCTGGCAGGCACCCGATCGAAAGCGTCCCAATGGCCATTAGGCCTAGCGTGAGCAGCAATCCCTTGCGGCGCCCATGGTGATCGATATACGCGCCGAGCACGATGGCGCCCAGCGGCCGCATGAGATAGCCCGTGCCGAACGTCATTAGCGAAAGCATCAACGACGCGTATTCGCTGCGGTTCGGAAAAAATGCGCGCCCGATGGCCGTGGCGTAATAGCCGAAGACCATGAAATCGTACATCTCCAGGAAATTGCCCACGGAGACGCGAATCACGTTTGCGGCTCGGGAATCCGATTGGGAAGCCTGCGGCACCGCTGGCAGCATACCACACCGCCTCTGGCGGCTGCGGCACTGACAAATGGCGGTTCCGCGGCTAGAGTTTCATGTAATCGTACTGCGAAATGTCGATTTCGAGGTTCTTAACCGGCACCTTGATCTTCGTCAGGCCGGGGTAGCTCACATTCCCGGCGCCGGCCAGCGGCGTCAGCTCCGCGGTGACCGAGATCGGATCCTTGTCGAGATCCGTTTTGAGTTCGATGCGCGACAATCTGCGCGTCGCCGGATCGACCGTCAAGGCCAGGCTGTCGCCTGCTTTGAAGTAATTCTTCATGGTTAGAGACATCAGGCTGCCGGCCTGGCCGATTTCCGCTTTTAGCAAAGCACTGCGGAGCTTTTCCGGCTCCGGCGGGAGGTAAGACTCCACCAGGGCGGCCACGCGGTCGACGTACTCCTTCATTTCCGCCCTCTTCCGGTTGATAATCCGGCGTCCGAGTCCCGTCGCCTCCTGACCGCCGGTCTGGCTGATGGGCATCACCTGGCGCTTGCCATCCTGGTCAAACCGCACCTGAACTGTGATGATGACTTTGTCTTCGCCCTTGTACTTGATATCGCTGCGCTGTTTAAACGTGTACTGATGCAAGACACGGGCGTTTTCGGCCATGGTCGCGATCAGCTTTTCGCCTTGCTGCGCCACCAGCAGCCAGGGGACAAGAGTAACAGCCAAGACGGGAACAACTCGGAGAGATAATTTCATGCGTTCAGCCCTATTCACTAGTGTATTCCACCATCCGCAAACGCAAGTGGCGGAGATCGGGGAGCAGGTAGTCCGGCGCCAGCACGCGCAGTTCTTCTGGAGGCGTGATGCCAGTTTGGACGGCGATGATGCGAATACCGTTGGCGCGCGCCGCGCGAATATCCGCGGGGGCGTCCCCGACCAGGGAGATAGGCGCCGCATGAGCGATCCAGGCCGCACGGCGGGCCTGGCGGATCGCCAATCGTGCTAGCGCGGTCCGGGTGGAAGCCATTTCCCCGAACGCGCCGAACCGGAAATATCCTTGCAGCCCCGCGCGCTCCAGTTTGCGCCAGCCGATTCGCGTCAGATTCCCTGTTACCAGGGCGAGCAGAATCCCGCGCCGCGTCAAGCGATCGAGCACCGGCTCAACTCCGGGGCAGTGCTTGTTATGGAGCACGGGGCAGACTCGCAGGTAATGGCGTTCGGCGGCTCGGATCAGTTCCGGCATGGCGTTGCGGATCGCGGCGCGCGAAGCCCCCGCACGGCGCATCATGCGCGTCAGGATGTCCGGGTCGAGCATCCCCTGAACGGGAATTCCATCTGTTGTCGTCTCTAGCCCTGTCACGCGCCGCACGGCATGCACCAGCGCTTCACGGTGATGCGGGCCCGCGCGCCGCACCAGGGTGCCATCGATATCGAACAGGACCAGACCCCGATACTTCACTAGCGAAATGATAGCAGGCGAAAATTCTTACAATGGGTTGTGCAGCAATCCAGATTCCGCGCCGGCTTGATTCAAATGGCCTGTTCGCGCGACCCTAACGAGAACCTCGCCAAAGCCGAGTGGCGCATCCGCGAGGCCGCGGGCGGCGGGGCACAGATCATCTGCGTGCAGGAGTTGTTCCGGTCGCAGTACTTTTGCCGCGAAGAGAAGGCGGAACTGTTCGATCTCGCGGAATCTATTCCCGGTCCGACCACGGCCAGCTTTACGGCACTGGCGCGCGAACTGGCCGTCGTTCTCATCGCCTCGGTATTCGAGCGGCGCGCGGCAGGGGTTTATCACAATACGGCCATCGTCATCGATGCGGATGGCTCAATTGCGGGCCTCTACCGGAAGATGCACATTCCCGAAGATCCGCTGTACTTCGAGAAGTATTACTTTACGCCTGGCGATCTTGGCTTCCGCTGTTTCGATACACGCTATGCGCGCGTGGCGCCGCTCGTGTGCTGGGACCAATGGTATCCCGAGGCGGCGCGCCTGGCCGCGCTCGGAGGGGCACAGGTGCTGTTCTATCCCACCGCCATCGGCTGGCACCCGGCGGAGAAGGCGCAATTCGGCGCCGCGCAGCACGACGCCTGGCGGACCATACAGCGGGCGCATGCCATCGCCAATGGGCTCTATGTGGCCGCCATCAATCGCGTCGGATACGAGGGCACGCCGGAACAGGGTTTGGAGTTCTGGGGCGCATCGTTCGTGGCGGACCCGTTCGGCCAGGTGGTGGCGGAAGCTTCCAGCGACCGCGAGGAAACTCTGATCGCTGAATGCGATCCGCGCCGCATCGAAGAGGTCCGCCGCAACTGGCCCTTCCTGCGCGACCGCCGCATCGATGCGTATTCTCCCATTTGCAGCCGGGTGATCGATTGACGGCGGAAACACCCCGGCGAGCCGGCTTCCGCATGCCGGCCGAGTGGGAGCGGCACGAGGCCACATGGATCGCCTGGCCGCACAACCGGGAGGATTGGCCCGGCCGCTTCGCTCCCGTTCCCTGGGTATACGGCGAGATCGTCCGCAAGCTGGCGGCCGTCGAGCGTGTCTGTATTCTGGTCGGCAATCAGCGGCTCGCCGCCCAGGCACGCCGCCTGCTGTGCAGAGTGGGCGCTCCCTTAGACACGGTGGAGTTCGTGGAATGCCCGACAAACCGTGTATGGACGCGCGATTACGGGCCGCTGTTCCTTAAGAACAAGCGAGGCGAGCTGGCTCTCACCTGGTGGCGCTTCAACGCCTGGGCGAAATACGACGACTTCGCCCTGGATGCGCGAGTGCCCGACGCCACCGCGCTGCGGCTGGACCGCCCGGTGTGGCAATTGGACATGGTGCTCGAAGGCGGCAGCATAGACGTCAATGGCAAGGGCCTGCTGCTCACCACCGAAGAATGCCTGCTGAGCCCGGTACAGTCGCGGAATCCCGGAATGAGCCGCAAACAGATCGAGGGAATGCTGCGCGATTATCTGGGCGCGGCGCGCGTCATTTGGCTGCGCAATGGAATTGCCGGCGACGATACGCACGGCCATGTGGACGACATCGCGCGGTTTGTCGCCGCAGGTACCGTGGTTGCCGGCTGGGAGAGTAACCGCGACGACCCCAATTACGCCCCTCTCCGCGAAAACTTCGAGCTCTTGCGTGCCGCGGGCCTCCGCGTGCTCAAACTGCCAATGCCGCGGCCTTTGGTTTTCGACGGCCGCAGGCTCCCAGCCAGCTATGCCAATTTCTATATCGCGAACGGCCTGGTGCTGGTGCCGACTTTCAACGATCCCAACGACCGCCACGCCCTCTCGGTTCTGGCCAAGGCATTTCCCGGCCGGGAAGTCGTGGGGATCAACTGCACCGATTTGATCTGGGGACTCGGCGCGCTGCACTGCATGACTCAGCAACAACCGGCTACGGGTATAGCAGAACCTTGAGAGCTCCGGGCTGTGCCGCATGCGCAAAGGCTTGGGGCGCGTCGGCAAGGCGATAACGCGCGGCGACCATCTCCTCCGCGCGGATCAGGTGTTGATCCAATAGCGGCAAGGAAACCTCAAAACGCCCGCAGCGCGAGCCTACCAGGGTGAGCTCGTTGACGATGATCGGCGCCGTATCGATGCCCGCCAGCCCATGCACCGTCGACTTCAAAATCAGGGTTCCGCGCGGGCGAGTCATGGAAACCGCGTGGCGCAGCGCATCGGGATTGCCTGTGGCTTCGACAACCCAATCGTAGGCAGCCGACGGGAGGCAGCCTCCCGCGATCTCGGTTTGCACCCCGGCGCGGGCGGTGAACCGCAGTTTCTCCGCATGATGGCCGAACTGGTGAACGGGATAACCATGAGCGTTCAGCGCCAGCGCAATCAGCAGCCCCAGTTTGCCATCACCCAGGACCGCGACCGGGCTGCCGGGCGGAATCGAGACCTGTTCCAGAATTTCGCAAGCAGCCGCGAGCGGTTCCGTGAACACGGCCCGCTCGGTAGGGATCTCCTCGGGAACAGCGAGCAGATTGCATTCCGGCAGCGTGAAATACTCCTCGAAAGCCCCAGGATGGTTGACAATTCCGAGGACGCTCCGATGCGGGCAGTGGCGGCCCAATTCGCGCCGGCACCAATCACAATCCCGGCAGGCAAGATTAATCTCACCCACTACACGCCGGCCGATTAGAGAAGCGGCGTCGGCGTCCACCACCTCAGCTACGAATTCATGACCCGGTACACCAGAAAATCCATAGTATCCCCGTTGCAGTTCGAGGTCGGTGTTACAAATGCCGGCGCAAAGCAGCCTCAATAATGCGAATCCCCGTGGACGCGCGGGAATAGGCACTTCGACCGTAGTCACCGCTCCGGCATCGATTCGCACAGCGAGCATTTTTCCTAGAGTACCCGGTTGAGTGGAGACAGGGCGCATTCGCCGATAACCTAAGGAGAAGACCCCTCCTAACGTACCAGTACGTTTTCGGCGGACGTAATAAACAAATCGTATTGATTCCACCAAATCTAAGTAAGAATGGAATCCATACCCCTAAGGAGAAGCCATGCGCCACATGAAACTGCTCTCGCTCTGTCTACTTGCGCTCTCCGGAGAGAGTTCGCTACTAGCCCAGGCCGGTGGAGGCAATCCGCCCGTCATAGGCGGCGCCACGGTGGACTTTACGCCAAATCCACCCCAGATGACGATTACAGGTCTCAATTTAACGGCGGGGTTTCCGATTACAGTGCTGTTGGAACAATTCCCCCTGCCCGTGTTGAGTTCTTCGCCTTCCATGGTGGTGGCGCAACTGCCGCCCGCCCCTCCACCCGGCAACTACCTGCTCACTCTGAATCGTGGCGGGAATCCGCCCGCGACTGCAGGGTTCGTCGCGACCATAGGTAGCGCGGGCCCGCAGGGGCCGGCCGGCGCGATTGGGGCCACAGGCCCTAGTGGAGCAACTGGCGTTGCCGGGCCGGCAGGTCCCAGTGGAGCAACCGGTGCCGCAGGAACCGGCGGCGCTTCTGGGGCAACCGGGCCTCCCGGCCCCGCTGGTCCCAGCGGACCTTTAGGCCCGCAAGGCTTTCCGGGCCCCGCCGGGGCGACGGGACCAACGGGCCCTGCCGGAGTCTCCGGCGTAGTGAACTGGGAACGCAATGTCTCCACCCAAACCAACTTTTCGTTGGCTTCGCACAAGGAAGCCATTCTGTCAGCCGGTTGCACAGGCAACAAGAAACTGCTCGGCGGCGGCTGGTTTGCGACGGGTGTGACGAACGGACCGCTATTGGATGGCGGCAGCGGCCCGACCGTGGACAATCAGTGGTCCGTTGCCGTCGAGAATACGAGCGTGCGAACGATCACTGCGCAGCAGGTGCAAGTCTATGCCATCTGTGCCGCGGTCCAGTGACCTGGCCGCGGCACAGAATTCTTACGGCAGCGTATTCGCGCAGAAGCCTTTACCTGTGTTTTCCCAGATTTCCTGGATCAGGTAATCGCGAGTGCCCAGGTGTGCGTTCGCTACAGCCCCGTTAGGAGCGATGTAGGTTGAGCCATAGGTGAAGTTGCAAAGATCGCCATTCTCAGCGCCCCCTCGCGTAAACCAGGCCGTGCCGTCCGGATCGGTGACCGCTTCGGAAAGCTCGTGCATGATGGAATCGGTCATCTCATCGCCGCCCAGATCGCCATTCGGCGTGATGTTCTGACCGTAAATGGCGACGTTTCCATCGCAGCCGGCGCATGCCTGCGTAGGATCCGGAATCAACGAGTATTTGATGTCCATACCGGCGACAATGCTCGTCGAATTGGCGTGGTAAGCGCAGAAACTGGAACAGAAGCCGGCAATTGTGACATCGGTTGCGGTGACCACGAAGTAAATGCCGGTCGAATCCGCCGGCAGGTGTCCTCCCTGGATCGCTACTTGCACCACTTTCTGCACGCCATTTCCCGAGAGATTCTTGCCCTGAGAATAGTTGTCGTTGTAGACACTCGTAGCCAGCGAAAATGTGATGGCGTTTTGGATGTGATTTCCCTGGCCGTCGAAGTAAGTCGTGTTGACGTTGTACTGCGGGGAACCGCCAATGTTGCTAAAGAAGTCATTGACGATGCTGGTCGTTATGGCGGGGAAGGCGCCGTAGTAGATGATGTACACGGGAACACTTCCCAGCAAGATAGGACCGCCATGATAGGTGATTTTGGGACTTCGTGCTGCGTCATTGTCAGCGGGTATCGGATAACCATATGGTCTCCGGATTCCCGTGCCATTCACGGTCTCGGCAGAGGCGATGCTCAGACTCATCACCCCGAGAATCGCCACAACAAACGTTGAGAATCGTCTCATCGTAATAGTTCCCTCCAAGTCCTATCAGTCTAGCGGAAAGTGGAAGGACGACGAGATGAGAAAACTGTTAAAAGTGCCAGGCCGGCTAGTCGCCCGGCACGCGCTCCGGCTTCACGCCGATCGGCCAGCCCCAGTTGGCGAGCACCATCCCCAGCCGATGCCGCCGTGTCTTAGCGATCGAGAGCGCCAGCATCAACAGGATCACAGATAGCGTAGCGGCCACGGTTTGCGCCACTGTCAGATTGTTCTTCAAGCCGGGGAGCCAGCGGCCATAAACCAGCTCGATGTGTACCCAGTAGACCAGCAGCGATGTAGTGCCGAACTG
>PSRJ01000217.1 GCA_003175985.1 Terriglobia bacterium | reverse complement strand
CCGCCGCGTGTCTCGTGGTCACCGTTGGAATCGTGTTGGAGCGCCCCGCCGCCGTGGGACCCCGGCAGGAAGTCATCCAGATCGAAAGAGTGCAGCCCGAGCAGGTCGTGCATGCCATGGATGATTTGGAAATGCTGGATCAGTTCGATCGCGCGGTCCGTGCCGACACCCTTTAGTCTCGCCATGACCAGGCGATCTCTCATCGCCGGGCTCCTGCTGCTGGCAAGCGTGCACGGCTTGTTCGCGCAACCGCAGAAGAACGCGGCCAAAGCCACCCGGCCCGCTCCGGCGCAGCGCCCGGCGGCGGCGGCCAAGGCTGCCGGCAAGGAGGCACCCAGGCTTGCGAACCCGGGCGCCATCGTGCAGCAGCTCATGCAGATGACTCCGGAACAACGCGAACGCGCGTTGGAAAAACTTCCACCGCAGCGCCAGGCCCAGATCCGCCAACGTCTCGATCAATTCGATCGCTTGCCCAAACAGCAGCAGGAGCGCCGCCTCGAGCAACTCCGGCAGCTATCCAGCCTGCCCCCTGAGACCCAGACTCAGGTCCGCCAGCAGATGCGTGCCTTCAATCAACTCCCGGTCGTCCGCAGAAGAGCCGTCGCGATTGAGCTCCAACGTCTCCGGCGCATGCCCGAGAGTGAACGCCAGGCCCGGATCGGGAGCGAAGATTTCCAGAACACCTTCTCGCCCTCCGAACAACAAATCCTATCCGACATTTCGGAAAACATGCCGTTCCCGCGCTGAGCACAGCCGAGAGTTTACTTTTCCGCAACCTACTTGTGTGCCGCCTCTACTGTTCCCTTCGCGGTTGCGATTGGCATCAGCGTCGGATAGAACTGCACAAACGTGGTGTCCACCGCTCCATGCTCGCTGTGGCAGCTATAGCAGTTCTGCGAGGACGGAATCACTTTCGCCGTCTTGGCCCCGGCGGTGAACCCGAAGAACGCCCATTTATCAGCAAAACGCGCCTGATCTTTCACGTGGACTTCCACTGCCATCACGCTGCCCTGAAAATTTCCCTTTTGGTTAATCGACCCTTTGCCCTCAGCCCCGCGCGCTTCAAGCACGAATATCGTCTTGTCAGGCCATTTGCCGGTCGCAACAAACGCGCGCCACGCCTCTGGATTCACAAAGACGTTGTCGAACATGTGATGGTCCATCTGCTGGGCTTCGTTGTAACTCATATCGAATCCGGAAGAGAGATAAATCCACTCACGGTAGTTCGCCGGAAACTGGAGCTGGCCGTCACTGGCGTATTCCGGGCCCGGCTTGGGCCGTGTCGCCGTCTGTGGAGCCGCCGCCAAAACCAAAAAGATCGCCGCACCAAATACAAACAACTTCGTCGCTGTACGCATATCCGTAGTATCGCGATGCCTGTACTGTTTGGCGAGACCGCCCGCTGCACGCTATGGACCGTTGGCTGCAAACCGCCCTCCGGGCCGAATAGCATGAGATAGGATTTCGACATGGGCCCGCGAATCGGTCACGCTCCGGCAGTGCAACCCCCGAGATGGTTGTGGATCGCGCTGATCTGGCTCTCCATCGGCATGTTCGATGCATCCGATACGGTGTTTTCGATGCGCGCCGAAGGCCATCATCACGCCTGGCTGAGCCTGTTTGTGACTCTGCTGCTTTCCTGGCTGCCGTGGGCCTTGGCAACTCCATGGATTCTCAACCTGGCGCGCCGTTATCCACTGGAATTGAAATCTCCGTTCGCCTGGCTCCCTCACCTCGCGGCGTGTGCCGCCACCGGACTGGCGTATGCTGCCTGGACGGCCGCCCTTGAAGAATTGTTCAACCCGTGGCTTCAAAGCGAAGACCCCGGCCATTTCTTGCCGCTCCTATTGGCGAAGTTTTTCAATCGTCTCCTCTCTTTTCTCATTCTTTATGCCTCGATCGTCGCGATCGGCTACGTTCTCGATTCCAGGCGGCGTCTCGCGCTTCAGGAGACGGAGAGCGCGCGCCTGAACGAACTGCTCACGCGGGCGCAACTGGATGTCCTTCGCAGGCAGATTGAACCGCATTTCCTGTTCAACACCTTGAATGGCATTGCAGCCTTGGTGCGCGAGGAGAGGAACGATGCGGCTGTCCAAATGATCGCCGCACTCAGCGATTTTCTGCGCCGCATTGTGGAAGGCGCCGTCAAACATGAGGTTGCACTTGCCGAAGAACTTGATTTCCTGCAGAAATATCTGGACATCCAGAAAGTTCGCTTTGCGGAGCGGCTCCTGTTGAGGGTCGATGTGCCCGACGAACTTCTTGGAGCGAAGGTCCCCAGTCTGCTACTGCAACCGATCGTCGAGAACTCGATCAAGCACGGCATCACAAAGCGCGCTCACGGCGGCGAAATCCGCATCGCCGCAACTCGATGTGGCGGAATGCTGACACTGAACGTCTATAATGACGGGCCGAACCTGACAATGGACAACGGAGGAGCGCGGATCGGAACAGGGATTTTCAACCTCCGCTCCCGCTTGAGCAGCCTCTATGGGAGTACCTTCCACCTGACGATGCGGAATCAAGGACCCGGCGGTGTCGAAGTTTCCGTGTCCGTTCCCTTCCGGGAGAACTGATGCGAGAATCTGACGCCAAGCTCCGCGTCCTCATCGTTGACGATGAGCCTCTCGCCCGGACGAATCTTCGGGTTCTGCTGCGGCGGCATCCTGAAGTCGAAATCGCAGGCGAAGTGGGATCAGGGGTTGAGGCTCTTAAAGAAATTCGCCGCACCAAACCGGATCTAGTCTTCCTCGATGTGCAGATGCCGGAATGCGACGGATTTGACGTTCTTGAAATGCTCGGCGGAAATCTGCGGGCCGCGGTGATCTTCGTCACGGCGTATGATCACTATGCGCTCAAAGCTTTTGAAGCAGGCGCGCTTGATTATCTGTTGAAGCCTTTCGATGACCACCGGTTCGAACTGGCGCTCGGCCGCGCGCAAGAAAAGATTCACCTGCGCCGTTCGGCATCCGCGAAGTTAGACCGTCTTGCTGTCAAAAATGCCGGTGAAATCGTATTTTTGAAACCCGCGGAGATCGACTGGATCGAAGCCGCGGATTACTACGTTTGCCTGCACGTAGGGGCCAGAACGCATCTCCTGCGGCGTAGTATGTCCGAGCTGGAACAAGATCTCGATCCGGCAGATTTTTGCCGTATTCACCGGTCGGCGATCGTGAACCTCGCGCGCGTGCGTGCGCTGCAGCACAACCGCAATGGCGAAAGTGAAGTTCTCCTGGAAAATGGAAGTACGCTGCCCGTGAGCCGGCGCGCCCGAAGGCTCATTCAATCTGCTGTGGCGGCTATTCGGCCCTGAAGCGTCGTTCCCCGCAGCCCTGCCTTGCAGCGGAATTCCCGCTGTGATAGTGTCCCCTAACGGCTTCGGTTCCCGGGTGATTTAGGGAGGTGCTTATGCGGTCGATTCGGCGACCCTTTGAGTTGTTTCTGCTCGGCTTTGCTGCCTGCGCTCTGGCCTGGGCGCAGAGCACGGCGCAAATGCATGGCACGGTGCAGGACACCAGCGGCCTGGCCGTCTCGGGCGCGGAAGTCAAAGCCACGCAAACCGGTACGGGACTGGTTCGAGCAGCCACCAGCGGGACCGATGGCAGTTGGGTCTTGACGAACCTGCCGCTGGGTCCGTACCGGCTGGAAGTCGCCAAAGAAGGCTTCACCACCTTCGTCCAGACGGGCATCGAACTGCTGGTGCAGAGCGATCCGCTCGTTGAGGTTGCGCTCAAGATCGGGCAGATCACAGAGCAGGTCAATGTGCAAGCCAACGCCGCCCTCGTCGAGACCAGGAGATCTGGTGTGGGCGCGGTGGTAGAAACCCAACGCATCATCGATCTGCCTCTCAACGGGCGCCAGGTCACCGACTTGATTACGCTGAACGGGGCCGCGGTCCAGACCGGATCGAGCGATCAGCGTATCTTCAGCGGACGTCCCTACATCTCGATCGCCGGCATGGTGACACTGCCACTCGGCGGCGGACCCACGGATTGGATTCTCGATGGCACCAGCCACAACGATTTCATGTCCGGAACCACCTTGCCTTTAGCCTTCCCCGATGCGGTGCAGGAATTCAAAGTGGAAACCAGCGGCTTGGCCGCCGTGCGCGGAAATGCGTCGTCCGTTGAGGTGGTCACGCGTTCCGGCGCGAACGAACTGCATGGCGATCTGTTCGAGTTCATTCGCAACGATGCGTTCGGGAGCGCAAGGGAATACCTCGCCACCAAGGAAAGCACCTACAAGCGGCACAATTACGGCGGCACCATCGGCGGGGCGATCCGCAAGAACCGGTTATTCTACTTCGGCGGATTTCAAGGCACCACGCAACGCGCCAGCCCCAACAACACGACCATCTTTTTTCCCACTCCCGATATGGTGTCCGGCGATTTCCGCAAATTTGAATCGGCGGCCTGTGGCCGGCCGGCGCCGCTGCCTCCTCCGTTTGGCGCTAACGGCTTCGCGCCCAATACCGTCGATTCCCGGCTGTTTGCGGCGCCCTCGCTCTACATCACAGACCGGTTCGCCAAGAGTATGGGAGCGCTGGGTCTTTCTCCCGATCCCTGCGGAAAAGTCGTCTATAACGTTCCGACTTACCAGAACAATTACCAGTACACGTTCAAGATTGATTATCAGATCAGCGTCAAGCATTCCTTGTTTTTCCGCGACCTCTGGAGCAAGGAATATCAGCCGACTCTCACCGATGTGGAGCCGAATTTACTGCTCTCCAGTCAGACGGGGTTTAACACTCCCGCATACGCCTACAGCGTCGGGGAGACCTGGATAGCCGGTCCCACGCTGGTCAACTCGTTCCGCATCGGGTTCACGCGCATCAACGAAACACGGCTGAAAGACGACTTCTTCAATTTCTGTACCGCCGGCGTGCAGAACTTCTGGTGCGGCGAAAACAAGGCTCAGTTCGGACAGCTCCTGATCGTCAACGGCTTCACCGAAGGCATCAATTATTCCGATCCGCCGCCAGACGGTGGAGGCTCCTGGTATCGCAGCGCCAATTACCTTCTGAACGACGACCTCAACTGGGTGAAAGGCGCGCACCAACTGGCGTTCGGCGGAGCCGTCACCCACGGCCGATTCACTTCACGGAATAATTTTGCGAGCAACGGCCAGTTCAACTTCACCGGGCTCAACAATTTTCTGCTCGGCAATGCGAGCCAGATGCAGGATGGACTCCCCAACACGCAATCCATGCACGAGACGTTCGTGAACCTGTATCTCACCGATACCTGGAAGCTCAGTTCGCGCCTCACGATGAACGCCGGGGTTCGCTGGGAACCTTACTTCCCCATCACGGTTCCCACCGGAGTCATTTACAATTTCGATCTGACGCGATTCCTCACGAACGTCAGGAGCACGCAGTTCCTCAAAGCGCCGCCCGGCTTTTACTATCCGGGTGACCCTGGCTTTCCCGGCAAGAGCGGTGAATACACGAAGTGGGCGGAGTTCGCGCCGCGGCTCGGATTTGCCTGGGATCCCAAAGGCGATGGCAAGACCTCCATTCGGGCGTCATTCGGCTTCGGCTACGCCTTTGTACCTGGTTTGACGAGGGAGGACCAACAGGGGCAGAACCCTTGGGGCGGACGCCAGGTCCTCACCGGAAACGTGGACTTTCGCAATCCGTTCGGGAGCGCCGCCAACAATCCTTATCCATACTTCGTAAATCCCAACGTGACATTCACGCCGCGCGGGCTGTTCGCGACTACACCCTTCGACACGCCTACGCCGTCCTATTCCACCTGGAATCTGGCCATTCAGAGGCAGATCGGCTCGTCCTGGCTGGTTTCGGCCACTTATCTGGGCAGCAAGGTTTCGCATCTGCTGATTAGCGTTCCGTTGAACTACGCTCCGCTCACTCCGGGCCTGCCTGTTGTAGCTACCACCGACCCGCGATGCACGGCAACTTCCACCGCCGTAAACTGCGTGAGCAATGCAGACTCGCGGAGGCGGCTGGCTGTTTTAAATCCGGCCGGAGCAGGGAACTTCTTCGGACCCACCATGGAGTGGAACGCGGGAGGCAACCAGCATTACAACGCGGCGGTTTTTTCGGTCCAGCGGCGGCTCAGCCAAGGCCTCAGCCTGAGCGCCAACTGGACCTGGTCCCATTGCATCGGACAGGAATTGGGGTACAACACCAAGCCCGAACAAACAGTGACCGATCCCATACACTACAACCAGGTCGGCAATTGCGACAGCGATCGCCGCAACGTCGTCAACCTAACCGCGGTCTGGCTGGTACCACGGTTCTCCAATGTTCTGTGGAACCGGCTGGCTTCCGGCTGGAAATGGGCCGGCATTTATACCTTCCGGTCGGGCACACCTTTGATGATTCAGGATGGCGTCGATGCTGCGCTCAGCACCATCAACCACCAGCAGCCGGATGTGATCGACCCGGCGCACGTTTACACCGGCCAGAGTTGCGGCAACTGTTTCTACCTGAATAAGAGCGCCTTCGCCGCGCAAGCCGCCGGCGTATATACCGGCAATCTGGGATGGAACAGCCTGGTGAGCCCGAGTTACTGGGATCTGGACCTGAGCCTCTCGCGGGAGTTCCGTTTCAAAGAAAGGTACCGGCTCGAACTGCGCGCCGACGCATTCAATTTAACCAACAGCTTCGTCGCCGCGATGGCGGGCAGCCCCGGCGGCACTTCGCCCGTAACACAGTTCAGCACGTCTTACGGCAATCCCTTGACCGGCCCCACATTCTCACTGATCAACAGCGCGCAGTTCGGACAAATTCTGGGCGCGCAGCCGACGCGCAAGATCCAATTCGCGCTGAAATTCAGCTTCTGACGGCTCAAGGACCTCAACTGTCCCGCAATCCCTTGCTCACGGGAACGGCGCGCTTTACGTTTTAGGTTTTCTTCAGCCGCGGAAACAGCCGCTCGGTATTCTCGCTGAAGATGGCTTTGAGCTCCTTATCGTTAAAGACTTTGCATTCCTTGAGCAGCATCACCTGCTCCGCGGTCACCACAAAGGGGAAGTCGCCTCCAAACATGATTTGCGATAGCGGCACGATCTTCCGCAATCCGCCCACGCCCACCGGATTTACGGCGCTTGACGTGTCGTAATAGAACTTCTGCAATTCATACAGCGGGCCTTTCGGCATGGCCGCAGTGCTTCGTGGCGCAGGCGCGCCCGCTCTCAGCGTTCCGCCGTCCTGAAGGTAGCTGGCGGCCGCGCCGGCGATCCGTCCGATCACGCCGGTCAGCGCTCCGCCGCCGTGCGAGAAGATAAATCGGACTTCCGGGTACCTGGCTGCCGTGCCGCTGTACAGCAGGCTCACAATCGTGCGCGCCGTATCCATGGGATACTCGATCGTACCCGAGCCCACTCCGGGAATGATGCCCTCGCAGCACGCGGCATCCTTCGGGTGCGTGTAAACGATCGCTTTGCGCCGGTTCAGTTCTTCGTAAATCGGGGCCAACGCCGCGTCTCCCAGATACTTATCGCCGTATAGCGCCTTGCCGCCCCAGTTCGTGTACATGTAAACGCCGTCGGCCCTCAGTTTGTCGAAGCCGTATTCGATCTCCTTCAAGCTGGCGTCGATGTCCGGCAGCGGCAGCATCGTAAACATGCCGAAACGCCCCCGGTAATCGGAGACCACCTTGGCGGCGTAATCGTTGATCTCGCGGGCCAACCGGCGTGTCTCCTCGAGCTTGCCCATCCAGATTCCCGGACCAATGGTCGAGCAGAGGGCGATCGTCACTCCCGCCTTGTCCATGTCTTCAATTGATTCCGCGGCGGACTTGGCCGGAAATTCCCGCACCTTATTCTCGGTCAGAAATTTGACATACGCGGGCGCTGTCAGGTGATGGTGGACATTGATTAAACGCGGCACGCTTTGCGCCAGCAGCCGGTTGTCGCGTAACAGCGTAGCCGCGCCGCCGGCCGCCAGCCCGGCAAGAAATTGCCGGCGCGAGGAGAACAAGCAGGGAGTTTCCATGGCTGCTCATTTTGTGGAATCTCTGCGTGGATGTCAAGGAAGCAGGGCCTTCCATTACGCCCTTGCCCGATGTATGCTACAGCGATAACTCGACCCGCTGCCGGCCCGCGTTGGCGGCAGGGAGGTGATGGAAATGTCCGTTTCTTCCGAGCACCGGCGCCACGCCGCGCTTCTTCTTCGCCGTTGCGCAATTCTGTCCGCTGCCTGTCTGGGCGTCTGTAGTCTGGTCTTCGCTCAGGCCGTTTCTCAGATCAGCGGCACTGCGAGAGATCAGTCGGGCGCCGCGGTCCCCGGTGTGCAGGTCACCGCCACGCAGACCGACACCGACTTGAAACGGACTGCCGTTACCGATGATGCCGGCTACTACATCCTGACCAATCTGCCGCTCGGCCCGTACCGTCTGGAGGCCGAAAAAACGGGATTCCGCAGTTACGTGCAGACCGGAATCCTCTTGCTGGTGGGTAGCGCCCCGGAGATCCCCATCGTTCTGGGAGTGGGCCAGGTGACCGAATCAATTCAGGTGGAGGCGAACGCGAGCGCAGTGGAAACGCGCAGCATCGGTGTCGGCGCCGTAATCGAAAACCAGAGAATTCTCGAGTTGCCGCTCAATGGCCGCCAACCCACCGACCTGATCACCTTAAGCGGTGCGGCGGTGCAGACCGGGGTCTCGCCGGGATATGGGATGCGGACAGGCGCGCTCATCTCGGTGGCCGGCGGAAGCATCGAGGGCGTCCAATACAACTTCGACGGCGCGCCGCACCTCAACACGCTCGATGGAACCGGAATGCCGCTGCCTTTCCCCGACGCGCTCCAGGAGTTCAAACTCTCCACCAGCGTGCAAGACGCTTCCAGCAGCGGGCACTCGGGGGCCGTGGTCAACTCCGTCACACGCTCGGGCACCAACGCATTTCACGGGAATGTCTTCGAGTTCGTTCGCAACTATGCCGTCAATGCCCGCGATTTCTTCGCCACGCAGCGCGACGGCCTCAAGAGGAACCAGTTTGGCGGCACCGTCGGCGGTCCCATTAAGAAGGACCGGCTGTTCTTCTTCCTCGGCTACCAGGGCACCTTGCTGCGCCAGACCCCGATCAGCACCGTCGCCTTCGTCCCGACCCGCGACATGCTCCAGGGAGACTTCACCGCCTTTGCCTCCGCCGCGTGCCAGGGAACCAATCGAACGCTGCGCAACCCCGCGGGTTATACCAAGCCCGGCTTCACAAACAACCGGATCAATCCCGCCGAATTCAGCCCCGCCGCCGTGAATATTGCGAAGCGGCTCCCGGCCGCCTTTGACCCCTGCGGCCGTGTCCTCACCGGGATCATCAATCACGAAAACGACAACCAGGCCCTGGCCCGCGTGGACTACCAGCTCAGCGCGAAGCAGACACTCTTCGCGCGATACCTGATCACCAAGCAGCAATTCGAAGTGCCCTATTCGCTGAGCCCGGGCGATCCCTTGACCGAGATCACACCCGGGTTCGACGACCAGGCTCAGTCCGGGACAATCGGCGATACGTACTTGTTCGGCCCCAATATGGTGAACTCGCTGCGGCTCTCGGTGAATCGGATCGCCTCCCTAAAGCCCGGCGCGCGCATGTTCGGAGCCCCCGACGTGGGCATCAACATGTTCAGCTACCTGCCGTTTTACCTGTCCCTGTCCGTGACCGGCGGCTTCACACTCGGCAGCACTACCAAGCACGCGTTCGCCTATACGACGAACTTCGGCGCCAATGACGATTTCAGCATTATTCACGGCTCGCACCTGTTCGCGTTTGGCGGCTATTACATGCGTTCCATCGACTGGCTCTTGGCGCAGGCATTTTCCGACGGAGCCTTCACCATCAGCGGCAGCGCTACCGGCCTCGGGATGGCGGACTTCTTCCTCGGGCAGGTTTCGCAGTTGCGCCAGGCCAATCCGAATCCCCTGAACGTGAGACAGAATTTCTTCGCTCTCTATGCCCAGGACACGTGGAAGATCAACCGCAAACTGACGCTCAACTATGGGCTCAATTGGGCGCCCTTTCTGGCCGCGTCGTTTCCCCAGGCGGATACTTACAATTTCAGCCTGGCGCGGTTTTATCAGGGGCAGAGAAGCGCCGTGATCACAAACGCCCCTCCCGGCTTCACGTATCCCGGCGACGCCGGATTTCATGGCAACTCGGGCATCAATTCGCGCTGGAAGAATTTCGATCCCCGGATCGGCCTCGCCTGGGATCCCAAAGGCGACGGGAAAACGGCGATCCGTGCGGGAGCCGGCATCGGCCACGATTTCATCGGGCACAATATGGTCATCAACAACGAATCGGCGTCGCCTTTCCGTTTGACCGTGATCAGCCTGGGCGTTAACCTCGATAATCCCTACGCCAATTACCCCGGCGGCGATCCCTATCCCTATAACTACAATCCCGGCAAGCCGGTGTTTGCGCCTTACGGAACCTACCTGCCGGTGCCCGCCAACCTGAATACGCATATCCAGTATTCCTGGAACCTCGGCGTGCAGCGGCAGATCGCGCCCTCCTGGTTCGCCTCGGCGACTTACCTGGGCACTCACATTATTCACGTATGGAATGCCGTGGAGCTCAACCCCGCCCTTTATATCCCTGGTAATTGCGCGGCGGGACAGTATGGTCTCACGGCCCCCGGCCCGTGCTCCAATGCCTCGAACGTGAATCAGCGCCGCATCTTGAACGTGACGTCACCGGGTACGCAGCTCGGATATCTCACGCAGTATGACGATGGCGGAACCCAGAGCTATCACGGCATTTTGCTATCGACCAATTGGCGGCTCGGCAGCAATGTGAATCTCAACGCGAATTACACCTGGTCGCACTGCATCGGGCTTCCGCTCATCACCCTCCTGAATCCGGGCGCCAATTACATCCACGCCGCCTATCAGAACATCGGCCCGGTCAATCGCAATGGGGATGCCGGCGACTGTTTGCAGGATCGCAGGCAGGTCGCCAACGTAACGCTGGTTGCCCAGACGCCCAGATTCTCGAACCACGTGGCGCGGGCCATCGGCAGCGGCTGGACCTTTGCCGGCGCGGTCGTCGCGCGCGCCGGCGCGCCGCTCACGTTAGTCACGGGAGCCGCTCCCGATGCCGCCACCGGATTCGGAGGGAACTCTCCAGGTACACAGCGGCCCAACCAGGTGCTTGCCGATGTCGCGTCGCCCACGCGCGGGCAATCCTGCGGGTCTCCGGGAGCTTTCTGCATCTCGTGGCTCAATCCCCTGGCTTTCCAGGCGCCGGCTTTGGGCACGTTCGGAAACATGGGCGTCGGAAATATTTTGGGTCCGGGATTTTGGGAATGGGACCAGGCGGTTTCACGCCAGTTCCGGATTCGCGAGCAGCAGAAGCTCGAGCTTCGCTTCGAGGCCTTCAATCCGACCAACAGCCTGCGGCGCGGTAATCCCGGCACCACCACGGGCGCCGCCAGCACCTTCGGCCAGATCACGTCCGATGCGACGCCACCTTCGGCCACAGCCGCGCCTTACCGGGTTTTGCAATTCGCGGTGAAATATATCTTCTGAATGGATTCGTACACCCTGAATCCAGTCCAGTCCATATACCAAAAATTACTATTGTGTTCAGAAGAGAATTCTGATAGCTTCTTCTAACTATTCAGGTGTCGTTCTCTGAAAAGGATGCGGAGGAACCATGAAAAAGCGCGCCCCGGCAACGGACGTTAATGAAGGCTACCGGCAGCAACTGTTGGAAAAACGCACCGATGTGCTCGCGACCCTCGGCATCAAATTCGATACGCTGGCTCGTATGGGCCGCGTCGCCGAAGAGGACCAGGCTCAGATCACGCACGATGAATTTGTCTCTCTGCACCTGAACAGCATGGACTATCTGCAGCTCCGCCTTGTGGATGAAGCCCTCGACCGGCTGGATTCCGGGGACTATGGCATTTGCCTCTCCTGCGAAGAGGCCATTCCGCCGAAGCGGCTGCGCGCGCTTCCCTGGGCACGATATTGTGTCCCCTGTCAGGAAACGGCTGGCACGGCCATGGATCGCGAATGGACGGAAAGCCCGGCGAGAACAGCGGTGGGGATTAGGGACTGACAAAGAGGGGCCCGCCGGACGGCAAGCCCCGGTTCCACTCAACGAACTTCTGCGGGCTTCTGATCGCGCACGTGCGAATCCAGCATCTTCTGCACTTCAGATTTTCCGATAGCGCCAACGCGCTGCTCCACTACTTGTCCGCCCTTGAACAGCAATAGTGTCGGGATGCCCCGGATGTTGTAGCGCATGGCAGTGTTCCCGTTGGAATCCACGTCCAGTTTGCCTACTTTCACTCTCCCGGCATATTCGTTCGCCACCACGTCGATCGTGGGCGCCATCTGCCGGCACGGGCCACACCATTCGGCCCAGAAGTCTACCAGAACCGGGACCTCCGACCGTAATACGTCCTGATCGAAGCCCCCATCGGTAAAGGTTAGTGTGTTCTGACCTGCCATTTCGTCTCCTAAGTAATTAGAATCTCCGTCCGGCCAAAAGATTCACGTCCGTCCCAGCAAATCCCGGTATAACGCCGAGTACGCGGCGGCGGACCGGGTCCAGGAAAAGTCTTTACTCATTCCCCGGAGCATCATAGCAGTCCAGGAGGCCCGATCGGTATAAACGCTGCGCGCCTCACGAATCGCGGCCGCCAGCGCCCGTCCCGAGTAGTCTACAAACTTGAATCCCGTGCCTTCATCGATAGTATCATCCAGGCCGCCGGTGGCGCGAACCACCGGCACGGTGCCATATCTTAAGCTATACATTTGGTTTAGCCCCGCGGGCTCATACCGGCTGGGCATCAGAAACAGGTCGGCGCCGCCTTCGATCCGGTGAGCCAGGCCGTTATCGAATCCAATGCGTACGCCAATCTTGTCCGGATATTCGGCCGCCATGCGCCGGAAGAACTCCTCATACTCCGGTTCGCCTGTCCCCAGAGCCACCATGCAAAATCCCTCGGCGACGATTTCGCCAACAATCTCCGCGATCAGATCCATCCCCTTCTGGCGCGTGAAGCGTGACACGATGCCGATCAGCGGGGCATCCACGGCGCCCGGCGGCAGGTCGAACTCGGCCAGCAACTGCTCCTTGCAAATCCTCTTCCCCGACAGATCGTCCGCCGAATAACGCGCGGGAAGATGCGGATCGGTCTCCGGGTTCCATTCCCGGTAATCCACGCCGTTCAAGATGCCGCTCAGCGCGTTCGCCCGCGAACGTAAAGCGCCATCCAGGCCGAAACCGTATTCCGGGGTTTGGATCTCCCGTGCGTAAGTTGGGCTGACTGTGTTCAACGCATCGGCGTAAGAGATGCCTCCTTTGATATAACTGACGCGTCCGAAAAACTCGATACCGTCCGGACGGTAGACGGCCGGATCCACCGCAGCCTCGGCCAGCGCCGTTCGTGGAAACAAACCCTGGTAGCCCAGATTATGGATGGTGAACAGCGTCTTCACTCCCATATAGGTCGGGTCGCCCGCGAACGTGGTTCGCAGGTACACCGGCAGCAGCCCCGCCTGCCAGTCGTGACAATGAAAAACTTCCGTGCGGAAGAGAAAACGCGCCACGCCCAGGGCCGCACGTACAAACACCGCAAAGCGAATGTGGTTGTCCGGATAATCCACGCCCGCCTCTCCGTAAAATCCTTTCCGCTGGTAAAGCGGCGGGCAGTCCACCAGATATAGCGGGTAGGCTTCCGGCGCGAGGTAAATCGTGGTATCGAATCGCGCCGGTCCCAGCGAGACCGTCAGCGGATCCCACACCCGGCGCATGCCCTTGAGATCGATGGATTCGTAGCGCGGAATGACGGCTGCCACTTCGTCGCCGTGAGCGCTCAGCGCCGAGGGCAAGGCGCCAACCACGTCGGCCAGCCCGCCCGTCTTCGCAAATGGCGCCGCTTCGGAAGAAACCATCAGGACGCGGGACACAGGCTAAATTTTAGCAATCAATACCGCTCCAGATCCTCGAAATCGATATTCCCGCCGGAGAGCACCACGCCGATCGAGTTGATACCCCCCGGCAGTTTGCGAAACAGCACCGCCGCCGCGGCCGCGGCCCCGCTCGGCTCTACCAGAATCTTCAAGCGCAGCAACAGGAACTTCACGGTTGCGCGGATCTCTTCATCGGTGACGAGTGCAATGCGCTCGACCAAACGGCGGACGATGGGGAAAGTCAGCTCGCCCGGCTTTGGCACGCGCAATCCATCGGCGATGGTCGAAGCCTGGACGGCCACGCGCTCGCCGGCCAGCATGGAGAGAAACGTATCGTTGGCGCCCGCGGGCTCCGCGCCGAATACGCGAATCGCGGGATAGAGGTCCTTGCCGATGGTGGCGCAGCCGGAAAGCAGCCCGCCGCCGCCCACTGGCGTGATCAGCGCGTCGAGCTGCCCCGTCTCCTCCAGCAGCTCCAGTGCCGAGGTGCCTTGCCCCGCCATGATCATCGGATGATCGTAGGGCGGCGCCAGCGTACCGCCGGTCTCCTGCAAAATACGCCCGGCAATCTCTTCGCGGCTCTCGCGCGAGCGGTCGTAGGTCACGATCCGGGCCCCGTAGGAACGCGTCGCCTCGATCTTCGACCGCGGCGCGTCCTGCGGCATCACGATCGTCGCCGGCGCTCCCACATGGCGCGCCGCAATGGCCGTCGCTTGTGCGTGGTTCCCCGACGAGTAAGCGACTACGCCCCGCGCCCGCGCCGCCTCCGGCAGCGAAAGCACCAGGTTCGCCGCGCCCCGGATCTTGAACGCCCCGCCCTTTTGCAGGTTCTCGCACTTGAAGTGCGTGCGCACTCCGGCTTCCGCGTCAAACGTAGCAGATGTAAACACCGGCGTCCGCCGGGCAAGAGGCCGGATCCGCTCCGCCGCCGCCCGCACATCATCCGCCTCAATGGCCAGCCCCGCTGGTTGCGGCATACCTATAGATAACACGCGGCAGTCAGAAGACGAATCCGACCCGTGCTACGAACGTCCGCGGCTGGAGGAAATGCGTTCCGCTGAATGTCGACAGAAAATTGTAAAGCGCCACCTTGTTGGTCAGATTGGCGATTTCCACTGACGCCGTGAAACGTTCGCGTTTTTCGCTGTGGAACAGATTGTCGGTGCCGAAGCCAATGTTGAATACGTGCCGCGGCCGCACCCGATCCGGGTTGTGATCGTCATCCTCCGCGCCTGCTTGCGGCAGCGTCAGGAACTTTGAGACAACTTGCTTCCCGGCGCAATCGTCAGTGCCCAGGCCGCTGCTGAAGGTCGCGACGAGACTGCCGCATGATAGACCGATCGAAGTCTGCTGCGCCGGGCTCAAAATCGTCAGCGCCGCCTCGGAGTCGGGCACACCACTCACTACCAGGCCGCTGTCGTAGCGCCACGTGAAGGCCACCCACTCGCGGTTCTGGTGCTGGTACCGGAACACGCTGGTGGATTGAAACACCTGGTCATGGTCGATCCGGAAAACGCCGTTGACCAATGGCGCTCCTTGCGGCACAAGACCGCCCGTTTCGGGCGGAAAGTATCGCGCGCGCGTGTGGCCGAACGTCCAGTACGCCTGGAATCCCCGAAGATTGATCGTGCTCACCCGGCCCGTAACTCCGTCCAGCTTCGAATTGTGCCATGCGATCGGGAACGTGATCGTGGTGTTCAGCAGCGTGCTGAAGTCGTACGCGTTATGCGTGTACTTCCAGAAATAGTCCACGTCGATCAGGAGCCATCGCCCCGCTGCCTGTTGCAGGCCCGCGTTGAACTGGTTGCGAAATCCGGGATCGATTGGCACTGAATTCGCTCCAAATATGTTTTGAGCCAGGCCACCCACTCCCGTGGCGCTCGAGAGCAGCAGGTTCTCATTGAACGGCGTCTCGAAGGTCCGGGCATAAGCGGCGCGCAGCACCGTTCCCGTTCGCTTAATGTTGTAAGAGATGCCCAATCTCGGTTCAGGACTGGTTTTCGCGGTCAACCCGTCATACCGCTCCACGCGAAGACCGGCCTTGAAAAGGAAATTGCCGGCAGTGATGTCATCCTGCGCGTAGAATGCGTACTGGTTGATGTTGCCAATGGCGTGAAACGCGAATAAAGATCCGCCACGGGTGAGATCGAAGGGCAGCAGTCCCGGCGCGAATGGCACGGTCGCCGCCGGATTGTCGGCGGTGTTCGGCTGTAATCCGGATGAAGCGCATTGTAACGGATTGGCAAGAATCGGATCAGGAACCGCGCTGCCGGTACTGTCGAGACAAGGCGAGTTGAACCCCGGATCGGTAATGCCGAACGCGAAGTTCTCCAGCAGCCGCGTCTGTTTCAGATCGATCCCGAACTTGAGGCTGTTCCGGCCCGCAATCGTGGAGACGTCTGCTTTGACGCCCCAATTCAAGAGATGCCGGCCTTGGCCCTGTGTGGCGGGCGTATCGGCGAAAAGATCGCGGCTCGCGTAGTAATTCACCTGATCCTTTCGGATCCATGGATTGATCGTTAACAGCGTCCGAGCACTGAACGTGTGCTGGTAGCCGGGCGCGATGTTCCAGGTGAGGACGCGCTCATGCTGATCCTGCGCGAGTTGGTCGTAATCATTGGGGATCTGAAACCAGTTCCGCGCGGCGAAGAGGTTCAGGTGGAAGACATCGTGGGCGCCCGGCTGATAGTCAAACCGGTCAAAGATGGTTTCATTGGTTCCCTTGTCGTGAAACGCCGTGAACTCCGGGGTGTCGAGAAACCGCCCCGTGCGCAGCCCATCCGCGACCAGGAAGTTGCCCACCTTCGCATTGCCAAAGCCGACTCCCGCGGAGCCGCCCGCCGTGCCGAAGGAACCGTAGGTGGCATCGAGGTTGCCGAAGACGCGCCCCTGCCCAAGGCCCGAGCGTGTCGTGATCTGCGCCACCAGGCTGCTTTTGTCGCCGAATTCGGCGCTGGGCGTCCCGGTAGTAGCCTCCATGCTCTGAATCGCACTAATGGGAAGCTGCGTAGAGAATAGTTTGCTCTGCTGATCGCTGATCGGCTGCCCATCGATCATGAAGCTCACCTGGGCATGATCGCCCAGAGGGTGGAAGAAGCCGTTGGCATCTGCGGCAACCCCTCCTGTGCTGTAGACGATTGTCTGGCTCAAGCCCGCCGCGGGATCGACCGCCGGGAGCTTGAGAATCAGGCTCCGGTCGACATCCACGTGGGCCGATGGATCATTCTCCAGAATATCGGCCCCCGCCGCTTCCACGTTGACCGTGGTCTGCGCTCCTGCCAGCGCGAGTGTGACCTTGAGATGCACAGGAATCGCGTTGCGGATCTCCACGTCTTGTGTGAACTCCGCGAAGCCGGGCGCGGTTATTACCAGATGATACGGATTGGGAGGAATGTTATTCAACCGGAAGCTGCCGGTGGAATCCGTCGACACACCTTGGCTGTAGCCGCTCACGGCATTGCGAATGGTAACGGCGGCGCCGGGAATGGCGGCGCCCGACGGATCGGCCACACCGCCCTCGAGCGTCCCCGCGTTGCCCAGCGATTGAGAATATCCAATCTGGAAACTGCCTGCCAGAAACAGGCCTGCGACACTGCGGCTGATTACGGATAAGAACTTGGAACTCATATGACTCCTCACTTGGTCTAGATGCCATAGCCCTGCCCCGCACCGGACCAGCCCGGAGCGGGACGCCTGCCTTCGCGATGAGGACTAGGCGGGAGGAGCCCGTGAGGCGGCTGAAGCGACAAGAACTTGGTGCGGGACGTCCGCGGGTGCGGAAACCGCCAACCACACCGGTGAAAAAGCCGGCGCGATGAAGACCGCTAGCGCGGCGGGCAGGATGGGGGTGGGGCCCAGGTGACACAACCCGCAGCAGTGATCCGAAGCATGGTGCGTTTCCTGCCCGGCATTTAAGGACAGGGATTGTGCGCCGATCATCGCGCAGAGCACGCAAACGATCAACAGCACCCGCCGGGCAGCACTTACCGCAAAAGACATGCTCGAAACCAGTATATGCGCTCGCCTGATGAAAAAATTCTCCTCCGCCTAAATCTGATTCCTTGCGGCCGCCGTAGTTATCCCTAGCAGGCCCTGGAAAAGAAGGCGCCTCCTAAAGGAAAGGACCGCTCCTTTCTCCGCGCCTGCCGCAACTTCAAATCGGAGACGATGACAGCGCCGCGACTCCGGCCGCTGTAACGAGAAATTAAAGGAGATGAAAATGACACGAATGTCCAAGGGCTTGGTTGCCGCGGCCTTGCTGGCCGTGCCCGCAGTCACTCTGCAGGCCTCCAGCCATCGCGAGGCGCTGGCCATCCTCAACGAGCCCTGCGCCGACAACACCGATACTTACGCCTGGGTCGCGCCTGGCTCGCACAACAAGCTCTACCTGATCATGGATTTCAACCCGCTCCACGAGCCGGGCCAGGGAAACCAGGGCCTGCGCGCATGCAATGGCTATCGGTACGAATTCCACGTCGCCAAGGGCTCGCGGCTTCGCGATACCACTATTTACCGCGTGGAATTCAAGAACGACATCAAGATCGCGAATCCTCCGACTGCAACAACTCCCGTTGGCGGCGGCAATGAGCTCTTGTGGCAGCTTACCGGCGGCACAGAGACCATGACCGTCACGCGGCTCACCGGCGGCGATTCGGGCGATCCTTCCGCCGACCAGCTTACCGAGAACGACCGCAGCGTGGTGCTGGGCCGGAACCTGCCCGTCCTGCCGAACAATCATGGCCCGCAGACCGACCGCCTCGTCTACGGACTTGGGCCCTTCAAGGGCTATGATTCCGGCGATGCCGCCAGCCGCGAAGTCGGCCTCTACGATCAGGCCTTTGTCGATAGCTACATCCAGCCTCTGGCGAACGGGGGGCGCATCATCGCCGGCCAGTTCGACGACCCCTACCAGCTCGATGAGAAGGGTATCTTCGACCTGGTCAACCTGAACCGCAACGATCTCGGCGGCATCTCCGGCGCACGCCGCCCCCCCGGGACCGACGTGTTCACCGGCTTCAACATCTTTTCGATCGCCATCGAAGTGCCCATCGGCGACCTGTTCCCCAACGGCACCCCGCACAACGGCACCCTCGTTGCGGGTTCGACCGACAGCCTGCTCCGCGTGTGGGCCACCATCAGCCGCCAGAAAACGCAGACCGTCGACGCGACCAACATCATCACCGGGCTCCGCGGCTCCGGAGAATATGTGCAGGTCGGACGCAATGCGCTCCCCCTGTTCAACGCCGGCCTCGTCGGAACGCAGCGGCAAACCATGTACCTGCGCACGCCCCCGTTCAATGACGTAACCAATTTCGGCAACGATATCCTCTTTCCCGTTCTGGTTCGCGACGCCGAAGTGCTTGGCATCTATAAGGCGTTGGGCGTTGGACCCGACACGGTTACCACGCTCAAGGGGCCCCGCCTCGACATCATTCAGGCCATCAATCTCGGCCGGCCTATCCCGGTGATCGATGGCTATACGGGTGACGTGATCACGCTCGATGCGGCTATCGATTCGATGTTCCCCAACGGCCGCCGCATGGGTGGCGGCACCGCGCCGAATCGCAATCAGGTGAATGTGAACAGCGTATTGATCAGCCTGATCGTGGCTGGCGACCCCGGCGCCGGGCTCGCCAAGGGCGTGGAAGTCAACGACAAAAACTATCTCGATCGCTTCCCGTTCCTGGCCCCTGCGCACCAGGGCCTCTTTCAGGGTCACGGCGGCGTCAACACCCCCACTGTTGCGACGCCCGCCCCTCCCCCGACCCAGTAGCTCCTTCGCGGAACGGTCCTCACCCTCGGGGACCGTTCCTCTTTCTTAGGCATATGAAACCGATCTTTATCCTGCTGATTGCCATCACCCAGTCATCCCTTCACGCCCACGATATGTGGATCGAGCCGACCACGTTTTCCCCCGAACCCGGCCAGATCGTCGGCGTCAAACTGCGCGTCGGGCAGGACCTGCTCGGCGATCCTCTGCCGCGCAATTCCACGCTCGTGAATCAATTTGTCGTCGAGGATCCCGAAGGCCGCAAGCCGGTCGTCGGCCGCGAGGGCGCCGATCCGGCGGGCTTTTTGCGCGCGGCCGTCCCCGGCCTCCTTGTCGTCGGTTACAGCAGCAACCCCAGCGCCACGGAATTGGCTGCCGAGAAGTTCAATCAGTATCTGAGAGAAGAAGGCCTTGAGGCGGTTGCGGCCGCGCGAGCCCGCCGGAACCAGACCAACGCCAGCGCTCATGAGCTGTTCTCCCGCTGCGCCAAGAGCCTGCTGCTTTTGGGCCCCGCGAAGGAACCGCAAGGCGATCGGCCGCTCGGTTTCACCCTGGAACTCGTCGCCGAGCGCAATCCCTACACCCTCCGCGCCGGCCAGGATCTGCCGGTTCGCCTGACTTACGAAAAGCAGCCGCTGGCCGGCGCGCTGGTCGTCGCCATGAACCGCCAGAACCCTTCGGAAAAGTTCTCGGCCCGCACCGATTCCGATGGCCGCGTACGCCTGCGGTTGCGGCCCGGCGGGATGTGGCTCGTGAAAGCCGTCCATATGATTCCCGCCGCCCCCGGCAGCAATGCCGAGTGGGCCAGTTATTGGGCTTCGCTCACGTTCGAAATGCGAAATCCCGATGGTGGAGGCAAATAGAATGGTCGCCCGTTTTCTGGTGATCGCGCTGGCCGGCGCCGCGGCGCTCGGCGCCCACGAGATCGGCACCACGCGCGTATCGGTGGTGTTCGAGAACGGCCGGACTTACAACGTCGAAATCGTGACCGATGCCACGGCGCTCGCGGAAAAGCTCGAAGCCTCCGCCGGCGCGCCCCCGCCC
>PSRJ01000272.1 GCA_003175985.1 Terriglobia bacterium | reverse complement strand
CGTACCGTCGTTCCGGCAGAACCAGTTCGGCGGCAGCCTGGGCGGGCCGATCAAGAAAGACAAGCTGTTTTTCTTCGTGAACGACGAAGAGTTGCGGAAGTCCCTGGGCGAGACCAGGATCGCGCTGGTGCCGGACGCTGCCGCGCATCAGGGGATCGTGAATGGAGTGCAATACACCATCAATCCCACGACGAAGCCCATCCTGGACCTCTACCCGCTACCGACCACACCGGTCGGCCCCGGCGTGGGCTCGCTCCAGGAGGTTGATACCACAACCGGAAACGAGAACTATCTTCTGGCGCGCGTCGACTACAACATGTCGAGCAAGGATGCCCTTTTTGTGCGCTATGTCCGCGATTACGGCGATATCACGATGCCGTTCCTGGGATCGCCCCTGCCGCCGCGGTGGCCCGAAGTGGGTTCCACACGCAACCAGTTCGCGACCATCGAGTATCGCCGGGTAATCTCGCCATCCGTGGTGAACCTGCTGCGCTTCAGCTTCACCCGAACCCGCGAAACGGATGTGCAAGCCCGGCCTGATCAGACGCCGGCACTCAACTTCTTTCCGGACCGCCATCAGAATGGCGGCGTGAACATCACCGGCCTGTCGTCGATAGGAACGAGTATCTTCGCTCCGCTGCTGGAAGTGCAAAACAAATTTCCTCTGGCGGACGACGTGATCTGGTCGCGCGGGGCCCATAGCCTGCGGTTTGGCGGATTCTTCAGCCGTGTTCAGAGCAATTTCCAGCAGCAGGGCTGGTGGGGCGGCTTCTATACCTTTCCCAGTCTGACCAATTTCCTGCAGGGGATTCCGAGCCTCTTCCAGGGGCCGGAACCCGGACAGACGGACTCCTATCGCGACTTCCGCGAATTCGAAGTCGACGGATATGTCCACGACGAGTGGAAAGCGCTTCCCAAACTAACTCTGAACGTGGGCCTTCGGTATGAGTTTGTCACCAATCCCACCACCAACGTCCACACGCTCAACGCGCTCCTCCATCCTCCGTTTGGAACGTTCCAGCGTGTTCCGAACGTTTTCGCTTCCAATCCCGCTGTAAGGAACTTCGATCCGAGGATTGGGATCGCATACGATCCTTTCGGCGATCACAAGACGTCCATCCGGGCCGGCGTCGGAATCTTCTATAATCCGATTCGCGCGCGCAGCTACGCATCCGGCTATTATTTCAATCCGCCCTATGCGCTCGCCTTCGTGCTCTTTCCGCAGTTCCCGAATCCCTTCCCGGGCGCCCTGCCGCCGCCGGCTCAACTCGTGGGAGTGGACTATAACACCACGGTCACGCCGCACATGTACCAGTGGAATTTCAATATCCAGCGCCAGCTCTTCGAGGCCACTTCTTTAACCGTTGGCTACGTCGGCTCGCGAGGATTGCATCTGTACGCTGCTCGCGATATCAATCCGGTGCAGCCCTCCGTGGTCAACGGTGTTACGGTTTTTGGTGTTCCTCGCGGGACAGCCGCGAACCCGGCGCCAGGCATTGCCAGCAACCCGCGCCTCAACCCCGCGGGCGCTGCGTTGAGCAGCGAGGCTCCTGTAGGCGACTCGAGTTACCACTCGCTACAGGTAGGATTGAACCGGCGCTTCTCACACGGCGTGCAAACCCAGTTCTCCTACACCTGGTCGAAATGCATGGACGACGCATCCGGCACTTACGGGTTAGAGGGCGGCATCCCCTGGTCGGCTCCGCTGAACGGTTCCTTTGATCGCGGACGCTGCCTGTTCGACAGGCCCCAGGTATTCCGAGTGAGCGGAGTCTACGCCTTTCCGTTTCAGAAAAACATCCTGGTCAAGGGGTGGCAGATGAGCGGCAACCTCGTGGCGCAGAGCGGCTCGCCCTGGAACGTGATCATCGGATTCGACCAGAGCGGAAATGGTGTGGCCAATCAGCGCCCCAACCTGGTGATGCCGGCCGATCAGATCAAGATCGAATCGGTAAGCCGGTGGGTCAATCCGGCCGGGTTCTCTCTGCCTGCGCCGGGCACGTTCGGCAATCTGCAGCGAGACTTCTTGTCCGGTCCCGGAATCGTGGACTTCGACTATTCAGTGATGAAGGAAACGCCGATCAAGGAACAGCTTCGGGTTCAGTTCCGCGCCGAGTTCTTCAACCTGTTCAACCATGCGAATTTCGCCCTGCCCAACGCGAACGCGTTCGTGCAGGCGATCAATGGCGGCGCTGCGGTCAACCCGACCTTCGGCAAGATCACCGCGACCACCACCTCGTCGCGGCAGATTCAGTTTGCTTTGAAGCTTCTGTTTTGACTCGGGGGAAGACTTCAGGATCACTCAGGTGAGGGCAGGGTTGCCATCTCGCGGCGGCCGAGAATGCTGATGGCAGTCATGCTCAGCACGAGCTCGTCGCGCTGATTCATTGCCTCGAGTCGCGCCCGGACGATGCCGCGGTCTGGTTTGGAGCGGGAGGGCCGGGCCTCCAGAATCGTGACTCGGATTCTCAGGCTGTCGCCGGGACGCACGGGGTTCGGCCAGCGAATCTCGTCAACGCCCGGTGAGGCCAGGCTCGCCACGTGGGAGAGGTAGTGATCCACATAGAGCCGCATGGCGAGGCCGATCGTGTGCCAGCCTGAGGCGATGATGCCGCCGAACCGGCTTGCTGTCGCCCTGTTAGGGTCCACATGAAAATACTGCGGATCGAATCGCCTTGCGAATTCGATGATCTCGGCCTCGCTCACGGTGATTGACCCGAACTCATAAACATGTCCGGGTGTGTAGTCTTCGAAATATCGATTGTCCGGTGGAACCGCAAAGTTATCGAGTATCACGTAGAGCTTCCTCGGCTTCAGGGGTGAGCCGGATTTCTTCAAACGGATAGGGATTCGACACCCGGATCAGACCCGCAGTGGTTAACGCTGCAATCAATGTATAGAATTCATCCACGTCCAGGCCGCACGCCTCCAGAATCTCCGGCGGCGTCGCGGCGCCCTTTAGTTTCGGGCGCAAAGGTCCATGGTAAGCCTGATGCACGATGACCTCGAAGAGCTTGCGGGCAGGCAAAGGGACCGTTCGCAGCCGCTCGGAAATGAAAGAAGCAGCATTCTCCACGACAGCCGAACATTCTAGCCGAAACGGACGTACTCGAATTCGACGGGCAGGTTTCTAATGCCGCGCGCGGGTGGAGCGATCCAACCCGCAAACTTCCCCGGCTCGATGACACGTTCCATCAACGACGTCACGAACGCGTGGTCCTCCTCCGATGGGAGCCACGCAACCGAGTCGCGTTGCCAATCTTCCTGGGAAAGGACCCGCCCCTGGGGACTGATGTAGTGACCCGCAAAGCTCCCGATTTTGCGATGGAATCCGGCGTGAGGAAGCGTTACCCGGAACGGCAGCCCGAATCGTTCGGGAATCCTGTTCCATCGATCCACGCCCGCCTGAATCTCGCGGGTGAAGTCGTCGCGCAAACGGGCGTTGAGAGCCGTGAGGGCCGGCGCCGGCCGGCTCAGAATTTTCCCGCCGTCGATTTCCACGACCGCGTAGGATTCGCTCGCCAGCGAGTGATCGTCATCGATATTGGTCTCCGTATACCGCCCCTTCAAGCCGCTTGTGTAGTAACTCGCGGCGTTGGAAGAGACCTCGGAACCGAATAAGTCCAGGGTGACGCTGTAATGGAAATTCACGAATTTCTGCAGCGTTTCCAGGTCAATCGCGCCGTGGGCGCGCACTTGCGAAGAATCGGTCAAGTGATGCTCGCACATCACTTCGCAGGTGCGTTGTAGCACGCGCGCCACCCCGGATTCGCCCACGAACATATGGTGCGCCTCTTCCGTAAGCATGAACTTCGTGGTGCGCGCCAGCGGATCGAAAGCCGATTCGGCCAGGGCGGCCAGTTGGAACTTGCCGTCGCGATCCGTGAAGAACGTGAACATGAAGAACGCGAGCCAGTGGCTCGTCCGCTCGTTGAAAGCGGTGAGGATGCGCGGATTGTTCGCGTCCCCCGACCGCCGCTGCAACAGAGCTTCCGCTTCCTCCCGCCCGTCGCGGCCGAAGTATCGATGAAGGAGGTACACCATCGCCCACAGGTGGCGTCCTTCTTCGACATTCACCTGAAAGAGATTGCGCAGGTCGTAAAGGGAAGGGCAGGTTGCGCCCAGCAGTCTCTGCTGCTCCACCGAAGCCGGTTCGGTATCTCCCTGGGTGACGATGATGCGCCGAAGCGGCGATCGATATTCTCCCGGAACATCCTGCCAGGCCTGCTCGCTCTTGTGATCTCCGAAATGGATTTTGCGGTTCTCGTCGCGCGGCGTCAGGAAGATGCCCCAGCGGTACTCCGGCATGCGGACATACCCGAAGTTAGCCCAGCCGTCCCGGTCGACACTCACGGCCGTTCTGAGGTAGACCTCCAGGTTCGCGGTATTCGCCGGCCCTGTCTCGTTCCACCAGTTCAAGAACGCCGGCTGCCAGCGTTCGAGCGCGCGCTGTAAGGTTCGATCGGTTGAGAGATCGACGTTGTTCGGAATGCGCTGCGAATAGTCGATTACCTGCTCGTCTACTTCTGCCATGGGGTTAAACTCGCTCCCAATCGAACCTGGCGCGGTTTCCCGTCCCATACACTTTAAGGGCCCCCTGTGGCCCAACCGCGTTGGGGCGAACGAAAATCCAGTTTTGCCATGCGGAGAGGCGTCCGAAGATGCGCGATTGCATGCTCTCGTGTTCACCAAACCGGAGATTCGCCTCCAGGCCGGTCATCGCATCCGGCGAAAGGGCGAGCCGGCCTTCGATCGCCAGGCGGATTTCATCGTCCCAATCCAATTCATCCGGCGTGAACGTGACCAAACCCAGTTCGGCCGCTTCGTGGGGTCCGAGCGCGTCCCCAATGTGCGAACGCACTCGAGTAATTCGCCCTGTATCGCGATAGAATCGCGCATCGAGACGGGTAAGGCCGCTGGCCATTTCCAGGCCGCCGAAATTCATTTCCGAGGGCGCAAGAACGCATTGCGGGTCGTCGAGCATGTAGACGCGGTCTGCCGCCAATGCGAGTTCCAGCAAACTGCCGGCGAAGCATGACCCCGGCTCGATCAAGGCGTAGATCGATCGGGAGGTGACGTCGATGCGCGTAAAGGTCCGGCGCGTCATCCCGATAACTTCCCGCGCGAACCAGTGATCGCGATTCGAGAACAACACCGAATCGGCGGCGAGCACGTTCTTCCAGTCGCCTTCGGTCCGAAAGACCCACAGGCCGAGTTCAGGCTGATTGATCCGCAGCGAGAGAATCGCATCGTCGAGTTCCCGCGACATCCGCAGCGGCCACCACTCCGCTCCGGCGGCCATGGCGTCTTCGATCGATGCCGGCCCGGTAGACTCGGGAGCCTTGATGGTCAGAGTTGCCGTGCGCCGCTGCGGATCCAGCGCTACGCTCACGTATCGGTAACGATAGCCGCGCTCATCGATGATTCGCTCGATCGGCGTCAATTCGATTCCCCGTGCGTCGTTGGGCCGTACGCTGCGCTCCGCCAGGGCAAGCGCGCGGCTTTTCACGTAGGCTTCGAACTCTTGCGGCTTGATGACTGCATCCGCCAGGCCCCATTCCTTGGCGCGCTGACCCTGCACGCCTTCGGGAGTCGTGCAGAATACATCCGCCAGATCCCGCCGCACTTTTCTTTTGTCCGTGAGACGCGTGAGTCCGCCCGTGCCCGGCAGGACCCCGAGCAGCGAGACCTCGGGGAGGCTGACCGCTGATGAGCGGTCGTCGATCAACACGATTTCATCGCAGGCGAGCGCCAGTTCATAGCCGCCGCCCGCGGTGGAGCCGTTACAAGCGGCGATAAACTTCAACCCGGAATGCTCACTGGAGTCCTCGATGCCGTTCCGAGTCTCATTGGTGAACTTGCAGAAATTGACCTTCCATGCGTGACTCGAGAGCCCCAGCATATAGATGTTGGCGCCCGAACAGAAAACCCGCGGCCTGGCACTGGTGATGACGACGCTGGCAACGCCGGGATGCTCGAAGCGAATCCTCTGCAGTGCGTCGTAGAGTTCGATGTCCACGCCCAGATCGTACGAATTCAATTTGAGCTTGTAGCCCGGACGAATCCCTGCATCCTCCTGAACGTCCATCGCAAGCGTGGCGACGCGGCCCTCAATGGACAGCTTCCAGTGCCGGTAGCGGGAGGGCGCCGTCTGGAAATCGACGAAATCCGAAATGCCTTGCCCCAGGCCTTGCACTGCTACAACATAATGCATCTCCGGCTTGTAGTCAACGCCCGATATGCACTATACTACATATCCATCAGGGAGGACTCCACCTAGGTCGAATGCTGAAAAAGGCGTGTTTGCAGGCGCCTACCGAGCCGCGACCGTCAGGGAGCGGTGGTCGCACGGCCTTCTTTCAGCATCCTCCTAGTCTAGGTCGAATGCTTATCCGATGGCTTTGACAAGCCCAAGAAATGCGGGCCAGCGCAGGAGCAGTACCCGGCCGAAGGCCGCGGCGGTTAACCCGCTCCAGTTGCTTGCCGACCGGGTCAGACAGGCGCGAGCGCGGCGGGGCATGACGCGCAAGCAGCTCGCGCACGATTCCGGAGTTTCCGAACGGTATCTGGCGCAAATCGAGGCCGGGCACGGAAACATTTCCGTCCTCGTTTTGCGGCAACTCGCAAAAGCGCTGAATCTCTCTGTCGACGTTCTGCTCTTAGAGGGTCCCGAACCTCCGGTGGAATTGGTGCACACTGTTGAGTTTCTCAGGCGCCTCTCGCTCGCCGACCTGAAACTCGCCCGCCAGATGTTGCTGCACGAGTTCGCTGGCGTCGATCCGGCGGCCCGCCATGGGCGAATTGCGTTGATCGGACTTCGCGGAGCGGGCAAGTCCACCTTGGGCGCCGCCCTGGCGCAGCGCCTCGAGATGCCGTTCCTGGAACTGGATCGCCTCATCGAACACGAAAGCGGGCTCACCTTGAACCTGATTTTCGATTTTCGCGGCCAGGCCGGCTTCCGCGAGTTGGAGCGGCATTGTCTCGAAGACGTGCTCCGGCGTTACCCGTGCTTTGTCCTGGCAACAGGCGGGAGTCTCGTATCCGAACCGGGCACTTTTGAACGGCTGTTATCCAGTTGCTTCACGGTCTGGTTGCGTGCTTCTCCGGAAGAGCACATGCAGCGCGTCATCGCACAGGGCGATATGCGTCCCATGGCAAACAACCGCGACGCCATGTCCGACTTGAAACGAATCCTCGCCGAGCGTGAGGTGCTCTATAACAAAGCTGATATTCAGGTCGAAACCGCGGGCCATACTTTCGACGAGAGCCTCGAGTTGCTGATCCAAGCCCTGAGGGACACTCCGGTCCGAGACTCGTTGGCGGCCATTTCCCGTTGAGCACCAGCCAGCCGATCGCATGCCGTTATCTGATTGACGGCCACTCGGTCGAGGCGCTCAGAATTGAGGCGCCGCGCTCCAATCGCCCGGCGATGGTGATGCTTCATGAAGGGCTCGGCTCGGTGGCGCATTGGAAGGACTTCCCAAGCGTTCTCGCGGAAACAACCGGCGCCGGTGTGTTCGTTTACTCGCGATATGGCCACGGTAGTTCCGATGCGCTCCGGGAGCCGCGGTCTGTCTCTTACATGCACCATGAGGCGCAGGTCGTGCTTCCGGAGATTCTCCGGCAGGCAGCAATTGCACGGCCGGTGCTGCTGGGGCAAAGCGACGGCGCGTCGATCGCGACTATTTATGCGGGGATGTACCCTGATTCTCCCGCCGGCCTTATTCTCGAGGCACCACATCTGTTCGTCGAGGAGATCACGGTATCGAGCATCGCGGAAGCCCGGGTGCTCTATCAGAAGACAGATTTGAGGCAACGCCTGGGCCGTTACCATGCGAACGTGGATCCGCTCTTTTGGGGATGGAACAACATCTGGCTTGATCCGCGTTTCCGGTCCTGGAACATCGAATCGTACCTGGACCGCATCCGCTGCCCGGTCCTGGTGCTCCAGGGAGCGCAGGATGAATACGGTACGGCCGCGCAGATCGAGGCGATCCGGCGCAGAATTCCGTCGGCGTCTGCCCTGATCTTCGAGAGTTGCGGACACGCGCCGCATCGGGATCAGACACAGGCTACGCTTTCAGCGATCGATAAGTTCCTGAGTGCTCTTCCAGGCTTCATCGCGTGAATTTGCCTGCCCCGCCATTTGACTTCGGTTCTCGCGTTGTATAGTATCTCTCCACTGTCGGTCTTGCGCCTTGACGTGGGACGGCGGGGGCCGCGGGGGTAATTTCTTAATTGGCGTAACAAGGGAGAATGTATGCGCACGCTAACGACTCTGGCATGCTTATTTCTGTTCTGCGTGGCCGCCATCGCGCAGAGCGATCGCGGAACGATTACCGGAACGGTTGGCGATCCCGCCGGCGCAGTGGTGTCCGGCGCGAAAGTGGAAGCCAGAAATACCGACACCGGTTCACTCTATAACGCGGTCACCACAGATACCGGCAACTATACGCTTTCACAGTTGCCCGCGGGAAACTACGAACTCTCGGTTACGGTTCCCGGATTCAAGAGATTCGTCCGCCAGAACATCACCGTGCAGGTGGCGGGTACGCTGCGCGTCGATGCCGGCCTGGAGGTGGGAGCGGCTACCGAATCGGTCACCGTGGTAGAAGCCGCCACTTTGCTCAAGACCGAAAGCGGCGAGTTGAGCCACAATATGACCACCGACCGCGTCGATAATCTCCCCGTTATCAACCTGGGATACGGTTCCGGTGTAGGGAACGTGCGCAATCCGCTGCAGGCCATCAACCTTATTCCCGGATCTGCTTTCGCCAACGACAATACACTCCGCGTGAACGGCCTGCCCGCGAATACGCAGTCGATTCGCATCGAAGGGCAGGACGCCACCAATGGGCAGCACCGCGAGTTCAACCAGGTGAATCAGGCCAGTCTCGATGCCATCCAGGAAGTGACAGTCCAGGTCAGCAACTATGCGGCAGAATTCGGGCAAGCCGGCGGCGGGTACTTCAACTACACGATGAAGTCGGGCACGAACCAGTTCCACGGCAGCGCCTACGATTACTACGTCAACGAGTTTCTAAATGCCGGCAAGCCGTTTACCGACGCTGGTGTCACCAATAGCGCGAAAGCCGGACAGCATCAACGCGACGCCCAGCGCCGCCACAACTACGGGTTCAGCTTCGGAGGACCTGTCACGCTGGGGAAGCTCTACAACGGCCACGACCGCACATTCTTCTTCTTTAACTTTGAACAGTTCCGCGAAAGCCAGACCATTACCAGCGGACTCACCACGGTTCCCACGCAGGCTTATCGGCAGGGCGATTTCAGCAGCGCTCTGATAGGCCCCTTGACGATCGCCGGTCAGCCGGCCATCGATTCGTTAGGCCGGCCCCAGTTTCAGAACCAGATTTTCGATCCGACAACCACCAGGACGGCGCCGGATGGCAGTTCCGTGCGCGACCCGTTTCCGAATAACATGATTCCGATCGACCGGATGGATCCGGTGGCACGCAAGATCCAGTCCTTCATCCCCCTGGCGCTGAACTCACAGCTCGTGAATAACTACCCCGTGCCGGCCTATCAGAACTACCGGCACACGACGATTCCCTCGCTTAAGTTGGATCACAACATCAGCTCGACCATGAAGCTGGCCTGGTACTACTCGGAAAACCGCAGCTACACGCCAAACGCCGACGGACTTCCGCAGCCGATTACAGCCGCCACCCCCAATGACAGCACTACCCGAACCACTCGGCTCAACTACGACCAGTCCATTACGCCGACCATGTTGCTGCATCTGGGCGCCGGCCTCATGTATTTGAATCAGTCCCAGCTCTCGGCCCCGATCGACCAGAGCACCCTGGGATGGGGCTCTAACTTCTCGGCATCGCAGTTGTTTCCGCAGATCGTGTTTGGCGGCGATAATGCCCGCGGCGGCTTCACGTACACAACCAGCGTCTTCGCCCCTTACGAGTATTTCAAAGACATCAAGACGACTTCGAATGCCAGCCTCACCTGGGTGCGCGGCAACCACACGATCAAGTTCGGCGGCGAAGGCCTGTTCGAAGGCTTTCCTACCCACACGTATTCGCGAGCTCACGGCGTGTTTACTTTATCCGCCAACCAGACCGCGAACACCTGGCAAGACGGCAAGGGCACAAACGCCAGCACGGGATTCGCTTACGCCAGCTTTTTCCTGGGTCTGAACGGCGCGCTGAACGATGGCGGCCAGGCAGTCATGCGGCTCGGTAACCACGCCTTCGCCGGATACATCCAGGACACGTGGAAGGTAACCCGCAGATTTACTCTCGATTTCGGCCTGCGCTACGACTACGTCACACTGTTGCGGGAAGAGTACGGGCGCATGTCGAGCGTCGGGTACAGTACGCCGAACCCAGTGGCCGGGAACCGGCCTGGCATGGTGATTTACGAGGCTACTTGTCATTGCACGTTCAACCACAATTACCCCTGGGCTTTGGGACCGCGGCTGGGAATTGCATACCAGATCACGCCCAAGACGGTGCTTCGTATGGGAGCGGGCCTCGCCTACGGTACGGCCCCCAACCAGGCCAACCTGGGCCGGAGCTCCAACGATTTCTTGACCCTTTCGGCGCCCGGCTTTGGCGAGGCCCCCAGCCTCTTTCGCGACGGAAACCCGCTGGGCCCGGGCAATCGCTTTGGCAATCCCGTCCTGGTTTGGCCGGACTTCACTCCCCGGTATCCGATCGAGGTGGCGCCCGGTGTACGGCCTCCCTCCAGCCCGTTCATCTCGATTGACCGGAACTCCGGCCGGCCGCCGCGCATTTTCCAGTGGAGCATCGGTGTGCAGCGTGAACTGTCGCAAAACCTGGTGGTCGAAGCCGCTTATGTGGGCAACCGGGGCGTATGGTGGACGGCGCCGGTGCTCTCGCTCGAGCAGTACAACTCGATTGATCAAAACACTCTGATGAAGAATTGGGGGCTGGACATCACCAACCCCGTGGATCGCAATCTTCTCCTCACGCGCATTGATTCACCGGCTGTGATTGCGCGATTCCCCTGGCTTGCGAATCCCAACAATGTCTATCCGGGATTCCCCAAGACCCAGCCTCTGAATCAGGCGCTGCGGCCGATTCCTCAGTTCCTCGGAGCTCCCGGTTTCCTCGGACCGCCCCTCGGAACCACGTGGTACGACTCTCTGCAAACCAAGGTGACCAAGCGCCTTTCGCGCGGGCTCACAGTGGATTCCGCCTTCACATGGCAGAAGGAACTCAACCTCGGCGTCGGCGCCGATACAAGCTATCTGACGCCGGCGCCCAATCTGATCAATGATGTATATAACCGGCAAATCAACAAGCAGATCTCCGGTTTCAGCCACCCGTTTGTTTTTGTTACTTCCTTCCGGTACACGACGCCACGGTTGGCCGCTGATACAGGCGTGAGGAAGGCTCTCTCCTGGGCCACTCGCGACTGGAACATCGCCGGCGTGCTGCGGTACCAGAGTGGAGAAGTGCTACGCATCCCTGCCTCGAACAACCAGTTGCTGGCGCAGTTGGCTCGCGGACCTTCCAACAACCCTGCGATCTGGGGTGGCGGCACGACTTATTGGAATCGCGTGCCCGGACAGCCGCTGTTCCTCTTCGATCCCAATTGCCATTGCTTCGATCCGACTCAGCAAGTCGTCTTGAACAAGAATGCGTGGGTGGATGCACCGGCGGGTACGTTCAGTAGTTCCGCGCCGTATTACAGCAACTATCGCTGGCAGCGCCAGCCAGGCGAATCCCTGAGCCTCGGAAGGACGTTCGGGCTGTCCAAAGAGAACCGGGTGAAACTCGATATTCGCGCGGAGTTCTTCAACGTGTTCAACCGATTGTTCCTGTCGAGCCCCTCGGGTGTAGGCCAAACCACTCAGCCGGCCGGACCCAATCCCGCCGCGCCTGTAGTCAAAAGCGGCGGCGTGCTGAGTTCCGGATTCGGAGTGGTCAACACGTTTAACATCACGCTGCCGGGACAGATACCGGGTAACGGATCCCAGCCAAGGACGGGGCAGATCGTGGCGCGGTTCAGTTTCTGACCGGCGGCCACCAGCCGGGAGATTACCGCGCGTTCCGCAACTGCTCAATCCGGCGCCGCAGCTCGCGGGTGAAGCATGCCGATTCGGACTCGGTGGCGCCGCTGGCTTTCAGGCCCGCGGCCAGTTGCGCGTCCGTAATGCGGCCCAGATACTGCATCAGCCAAGCGACGTGCGCCGGAGGGATATTGTCATCGAAGCCGCGTTCGAGATAACCCTGGTAGCCGAACACCACAACCCGCCCTTTGTCCACGCTCCGGACAAAATCGGGTGTCTGCCGGCTGTAATCCTCGCAACGCCAGTTCGACTCGCGGCCGGGGACATCGCCCCCAAGACCCATGCCCGATCCCCAATCGGTGAATGCGTAGATTTGTCTGTGATCTTGTTCGAACACTGCGGTGTTGGGCCCGCCGGCGCCCACTCGGCCATCCTTGTTATCCCAATTCGAGAAGAGCATGATCAGCACTTTCAGGCCGCTGAGTTCTTTGGCTCCGGCGAACGGCGGTCCGTCCCAGCGCCAGCTCCGGCGTTCCAGAAACTTCAAGGCGGAGTCGCGATATTGAAAGCGCCCGTTCGTGAAGTGTCCATCGGGGCGGACCCATGGACCGGCCCTCCGCAGCGGTTGCAATCCTACGACCTGGCCTTCCGCCACGAAATAGCTTGGTTCCACGAAATAGCCGCAGGCGTGAACCACGCGCCAGCAGAAGGATTCTACCTTTACTTCGTAACCGAATTTCACGTCCCACGTGGCGCCCGCGGCGTCCTGAACCAGGATCTTGGGCTGGGTCCCGCTAAGATCTTCGCGGAGGAAGGTGTACGGCGGCTTTGGCGCCTGGACCGTCGTACCGGCAGTGCCGCCAAAATCCCATCCGGCGATGTTGCCCGGATCGCGCCAGAGGATTGGTTGAGAGAGAGCAGTGCCGCAAATGGTGAAGACGATGACCGGGCAGGCAGCCGTGCTTAGAGAGCCCATGGGTTGGCCACCGTCGAGAGGTCGCCCAAAGGCTCGCCCAGATACTTCTGCCGCATCAGGCGCCGCACGATCTTCCCACTCTGCGTTTTCGGCAGCTCCGGCACCACCATCACTTCTCGTGGCCGGAAAGCCGCGCCCAGCACCTCGGCCACGGTCGCGCAAACGGCAGACGGCTCCACCTGAATCCCCGGCTTCGCCACTGCGTAGCCGACGATCGCCTCCCCTTTCACCTCATCCGGCACGCCGATCACCGCCGCTTCGGCAACGCCAGGGTGCTGCATCATCGCTTCTTCCACTTCGGCGGGGCCCATCTTGCGGCCCGCGATGTTCATGGATTCGTCCGCCCGGCCGTGCAGAAACCAGTGGCCATCTTCGTCGACGCTGGCCCAGTCGCCGTGATACCAGATGCCGGGGAAACGCGACCAGTAAGCTTCCAGATAACGGCCGGGATCGTTCCAGACGCCGCGCGTCATCGACGGCGCGGGTTTCGTGCACACCAGGTAGCCCTTACGCTGCCGCACCGGACAGCCTTGCTCGTCGACCACCTCCACGGCCATTCCCGGCGCCGGACCGCCCAACGTGCACGGCTTCAGCGGCTGAATCGGCAACGGAAAGAGAAACGATCCGATGATTTCGGTTCCGCCGGAAATATTGATGATGGGCAGCCGGCTCCCTCCCACGTGCTCGAAATACCACATCCACGCCGCGTCATCCCAAGGCTCGCCCGAGGAGCCCAGCATCCGCAGCGAGCGCATCGGGGGCAATTCGCCCGCCTGTTTGCTCAGCATGCGAATGGCCGTGGGCGAGATCCCGAAAGTTGTGATGCGGTGGCGATCGATCATTTCCCATAAGCGCATAGGTCCCGGAAAATCGGGCGCGCCGTCAAAAAGAAAGATCGTGCCGCCGAAAAGATGATTGCCCAGAATGGTCCATGGACCCATCATCCAACCGATATCCGAGAGCCAGAAGAAACAGTCGCCGGGCTTGTGGTCGAAGCCCAGGAATACCTCCTTGCCCGTTTGTGCAAGCGACCCGGCGTGGGTATGCACCGTGCCCTTCGGCTTGCCGGTGGTCCCGGAGGTGTAAAGAATAAAGGCGCGCGCCTCCGATTCGAGCGACGCTGTGGGAGCATCGCCGGATTGCCCGTAGAGAAAATCATTCCACGTGAGAACGCCGGGCAAGTCGCCGCCCTTGTAACGCAGCACCACCGTGTGCTCGCTGATACGCGGGACCCTTTCCGCCAGCGGCAGCAGCTTGCCGCGCCGCTCCAGGTAATCCGCCGTAAATAGCACGCGCGCACCGGAATCCTCCAACCGGGTCGCAATGGCGCCGGCGCCGAAACCAGCGAAGATCGGCACCACGGTCATACCAGCTTTGAAACAGCCATAAATAATGGACAGGATTTCGGGGACGATCGGCATAGCCAGCGCCACGCGATCCCCGGCTTCCAGACCGAGCGCTAGCAGTGCATTGGCTACACGGTTCGATTCCGTCTGCAAATCGGCGAAACTCACGCTCCGTGTCGCGCCGCTCTCGCTTTCCCAGAGACAAGCGATGCGTTCGGACCCGGCCCAACGGTCCAGGCAGTTGTGCGCAATGTTGAGACGGCCTCCCGTGAACCACTGCGTCCACTCCGGCCCGCGGCTGGCATCCATCACCTGTGTGTATGGCTCGTACCACTCGACATCCATTTCGCGCATCAGCTCATCCCAGAAGGGTTCCGGTTGCTCGCGCGAGAAGCGCAGGAAGTCGTCGCGCTCCTGAAATCCTAATCGCTGCATGAAGCGCCACACGTTGGTGCTCTCGATGAAATCGCGGCCGGGCTGCCAGATCATTCGCCCGGAGTATGCCAATCCGCTGCGCCAACTGTCAAGTTCGTTTTTGCGGTAGGCTAATTCCTATTAGTCTCCGTTGTAAGAGCTATGCTTCGGCCCCGAAGATTCGTGTTGCGATTGGCATTCGCGCTGGTGGCGGCTAGCGCCACATGTGCCGAATCGCCGGTGATGCCTTTTACGGTCTGCGAGATCCTGCGCGACAAAGCTATGTACGAGGGCAAGCCTGTGGCCGCGCTCGGGCGGTATTCATTCCGCCAGGACGGCCGTTGGCTGGGCGAGCAAGGCTGCCAGGATAATTCCACGGTTCCGCCCGCCATTTGGCTCACCGAAGACGGCAACGAGGGTCCCCGGCCTCCCGAGAATTTCGAATTGGACGGCATCGCGTTGAGCCACAAACTGGCGGATGTCCGCAAGCGGACATCGCTCGCCAAATTCCGCTTCGGCTCTCCGGATTACGATCGCTGGGCTGTGGTCTACGGGCGTGTTGTGAGCCGCCAGGGAGAGGGCGCCAAGAGAGCTGCGCTGGATCTCGTCTTTCGCGGCGATGGCGTGATCATATTCCTCAACCAATAAAGAGCCGCGCGCGCCAGCAGGCGGTCCTGTTAATGGAGGTTGTTTCGGATGGCCAGGAAATCACGCTGCTGAAAGCTCATTTCACGGGAAGCGACCAGATCCCGTAGCGATTGCGATGCCTTGGCAAGCCCGGCGGTAGCGTGGGATGTGGTATGCGCCAGCATGTGATAGAGCTCATGCGCCACAACACGCCCCAAAGCCAGACCCAGTGCTTTTTGGCGGTCGATCTGGTCGGCATCGGGACGCAGATAAGCCAGGGCTTTTCTGATCTGATCGCATTCCACCTCGGTGAAGGGGAGCACGTGACCTTCCTTCACCGAAGTCGACGCAAGAGAGAGAGTCTCCCCGAGCGTGCCGAAATCGGTGCCCGGCTGTGACCAGGCTTCCACGCGGCAGCGTCCTTTGAACTTTACCACTACCAGATCGGAAAACGTTTCGTTACCCCCGTTGGCCCTGCTGAGCCTCCAATCCAGGGTGACACCGGAGGGTTTCAACAGCGCGTCTGCTTCCTTCTTCATGACCGCAAGCGAAGCGTCTCCCGGCTTGTCGTCGAAATCCATGAATATGGCAACCGAAGGCGAGGCTCCCTTTTCGGGCACAGTAGCGCACGCAGCAACGATGGCAGTCCAGGCAGCAACGAGAACGATCCGACGCATCTACGCCTACCCTTACTCCTGCCCCCGACCCACAAACCCGAGAGAATATTGTGGCTATGCTAACACGGAACACCTGTAGCCCGTGCAGTTCTTCACCATTCTCTTTCGGGAAGGTTCGGTTTAGTGCGTCATGGCGTAAACCACGTAATTTACGCCAATGCGCAGGCCGAGCGCGGAGTATTTCTCGGGATACTGCGGGTTGTCGGCATGTTCCCAGGAATCGCCCAGATCCATGTTGAAGCAGATGGCAACCATGAGCCTGCCTTTGTCGTCATAGATGCCGCGCCAATGCGGCACGACGCCGTCTTTTTCCCAGATTCGCCCCGAGTATAAGAATTGAGCTCCCGGCACCTGGTAGCGGTCGTTCAGATCGTAAACACTGTGAAAGATGGCGTCGGGGTTGGGGATCTCCACAATGGGACGGTCCGGAAACACGCGGCTCATGCTGGCGATGAACACTTCCCACTCCTGCGTGCCGTGAAAGTCGTCGCACATGAAAAAGCCGCCGCGCAACAGGTACTCCCGCAGGCTCTTCACTTGAGTCTCGGTCAGGTTCCAGTGCCCCACCTCGACCCCGTAGAGCCAGGGCCAATCGTATTGCTCCCCGTCATCGAGATCGACCGGCTGCTCTACCGAACGGGTGTGCACCCGCGTCAGCCGGCGCACGGCCTGGACCAGGTGCCGGTCGGAGCGGGGATAATCGATTGTCCAGTTGGACATGCCTTGCTTCCAGTCGCGCCCGTAGCGGTAACCGAAGCCTTGCACCTGGGGATACATGAGCCGGGCGAAGACCCATTCGGTCTTCTCGCTCCAGTCGGGGGGCAGGGGGAAATCGTCGTATTCCACGCCAGGATACTGGCGGAACGGCTTTTGGAAGCCGAACAGCGCTCCCACCAGGACGATTCCTCCGAACGCCAGCGCCAGAACTCTGCGAGACTTCATCTTCTGCCTGTTCAAAGGATACCGCAGCCCGTTATTTGGCGTCGCGCCAGTTATCTCCGACGCTTACATCCACCAGAAGCGGAACTTCCAGGGGGGCCACCGCTTCCATTTCGTGTTTGACGAGCCTGGAGAGCGTATCGGACTCCTCCGGAGGACACTCGAAAACCAGCTCGTCGTGAACCTGGAGCAGCATCGCCGCGCGCAGTCCCTGGGTATTTAGCGCTGCATCAATCCGAATCATCGCCAGTTTGATCAAGTCGGCAGCGGTGCCTTGGAGCGGAGAGTTCACCGCCGTGCGCTCCGCGAATCCGCGTGCATTCGGATTGCGGCTGTTGATGTCGGGGATGGGCCGCTCACGTCCAAATAGAGTCCGGGTCACTCCCGTCCGCCGCACCTCGGCGATCGTCTCGTCGATGAACTTCCGCACACCGGAGTATCTTGCGAAGTAGTTGCGAATGTAAGTCTCGGCTTCGGCACGGGGGATCCCCAACTGGGCCGAGAGGCCAAAAGGGCTGATGCCATATACGATGCCAAAATTTACAGCCTTGGCGTTTCGGCGTGCTTCGGGCGTCACCATCAGCGGCGGAACTCTCATGACTTCCGAGGCTGTGCGGATGTGAATGTCTTCGCCGCTCCGGAATGCTTCCGTGAGCAGCCGATCTTTCGAGAAATGGGCCAGCAAACGTAGCTCAATCTGGGAGTAATCTGCCGTCAGCAGTTTCCACCCTTCCCGCGGAATGAATGCGGCGCGGATTTCGCGCCCCAACTGCGTGCGGATCGGAATGTTCTGGAGGTTGGGGTTGGATGAGGAAAGCCGGCCCGTAGCTGCCCCAGTCTGATTGAAGCTGGTGTGCAGGCGCCCCGTGCGGCTGTCGATCAACGCCGGCAGGGCATCCACGTAAGTGCCTTTCAGCTTAGTGAGCTGGCGATACTCCAGCACCTTGCGGACGATCTCGTGATCGGCAGCCAGATCGTCGAGCACGTCGGCCGCTGTCGAGATGACCTTGCCCTTGCCATATTTCACGGGCGCGGGAAGCCCGAGGTCTTCGAATAGCACGCGTCCCAGTTGTTGCGGGGAGCTGATGTTAAAAGTCTTCCCTGCCAGGGCGTGGATCTCGGAAGTGAGCGCCGCAATATCGCGCTCCATCAGGATCGACAGCCGCTGCAACTCATTCCGGTCGATCCGGACGCCGGTCCGTTCCATTCGTGCCAGCACTCGCGCGAGCGGCAGCTCGATTTCGGCGTAGAGCTTCCGCAATCCGCGCGTATCGATAGCGCTCGAAAGCTCGGACCAGATCTCCAGCGTGATATCGGCTCGCTGTTCCGGCGAGGGGCTCAGTTTCAAATCGAGCCGCCGCCGCGCCTGCTCATCCAGCGGACAGCCGGAAGGATCGGCGTCCAAAAGAAAAGCGTAGAGCATCACGTCGTGCTCGAACCCGCGCCCCTCGATACCCAGGTGGTCCAACGCCAGCAGCCCCGCTTTTACGTCGCAGGTGATCTTGGGAGAACTCGTATCTTCCAGCCACGGCTTCAGAAATTGGATGTTCTCCGAAGTGACCGTGCGGGCTTCGCCGGCCCGCCACGCGAGACCTATGGCATCCAAAGTCAACTCGCCCTCGCCCGATTTCGCGATCGCAAGGGCCACCGGGCGGTCCTGCGGCAACCATGCCTTCAACTCGTCGGGTCCGCCGATTACGCGATAATCGCGCTGCCGCGTGTCTTCGCTCGGCTCCAGTTCCTTCAGCAGGCTGTGAAACTCGAGCTCTTTGTACACGGATTTCAAAACCGGTGTATCGGCGGGTTGCGCCTTCACAAATTCCAGTGAGAACTCGATCGGCACCTCCGTGGCGATGGTCGCAAGCCGCTTGCTGAGGCGAATGCGTTCGACATTGTTCTGGAGGCTTTCGCGGTACATCTTACGTTCCACCTCGCCCGCGCGTTCCAGCGCTGCCTCCACCGAACCGAAACGATCGATCAGGTCCTTTGCGCCTTTATCCCCAATTCCGGGAGCGCCCGGAATATTATCGATGGCGTCACCGCGCAACGCCAGCAGATCGGCCACCTGCTCTGGCCGCACGCCGAGAAATGTCTTCACCTTTTCCGTGTCGTACCATTCGTCGTCCTTGGCCGGGTTGAGCATGGTAATCCGCTTCGAGACGAGTTGCAGCATGTCTTTGTCGCTGGAAACAATCACCACATCGAGTCCGTCCTGCTCGACGCGGCGCGCCAGGGTGCCGATCACATCGTCCGCTTCAAAGCCGGGATATTCGAGAATCGGAATCTTCATAGCCTCCAGCACGCGGCGCACGTAGGGGATCTGATCGCGCAGATCGGGAGGCATTTCGGAGCGGTTGGCTTTGTAGTCCGCGAACTCCTGCACACGGTGCGTTGGCTGCCCGCTCTCGAACACCGCGGCAATATACTCCGGGGCGTATTGCTTAGCCAGCTTGCGAAGCATGTTGTTGAAGATATAAACAGCTTCGGTGGAAAGCCCGGTGCTGGTGCGCATCGGCGGCGCCCCGCTTCGTGCGCGCGCATGGTAAGCGCGGAAGATGAATCCGAAGCTATCGATCAGGAAGAGACGCTTTTGGGGCACTCGGCCCATCATAGCGCGAAGCATTTCCGCCACAAGAACGCGGCAAAGTGTCCTATTTGTACCACACCTATCCGGCTTGAGATTGTTTGAAATCAATGGGTTGGCGTTAGGCTCCGGAGTTGCTAACTACAGTCAACCATGGCGGAGCCGAATTTTGCGATTTGAGACCACGGTCGAACGGCCGGTAGAAGCGAGTGGCGTCGGGCTGCACAGCGGAGTGGCCGTACGCATCCGGATCATTCCCGCGCCGGTCTCAACGGGCATCGTCTTTGTGCGCACCGATCTCGATCGCTTCCAGGTTCCGGCGAGCTGGCGGCACGTCGCCCGCGTCAGCTATGCCACCAGCCTCATGCGGCAGGGCGTGCTCATTTCCACCACCGAGCACCTGCTGAGCGTGTTCTACTCGATGGGCATCGATAACGCTTATGTGGAAATCGATAACCTCGAAGTTCCCATCCTGGATGGCAGCGGGCTTCCGTTCGTAGAGTTAATCCGGCAGGCTGGGATTCGCCGGTACCGGCGCAAGCGGCGTTACTTCCGTATTCGCCGCCCCGTATCGGTGGAGGATCGGGGAAAGCGCATCACGATCCTTCCCGCCGATAGCTTCCGCCTGACGTGTGATATCGATTTCCCGCACCCGCTGGTCGGCCGCCAATCGCTCGAATTGGAAGTCACTCCGGAACGGTACGCGGCCGAGATAGCCTCTGCGCGCACCTTCGGATTCGAATACGAACTGGACCAGATGCGCAGCATGGGTTTGATTCGCGGCGCATCGCTGGAGAATGCGGTCTGCTTCACGCGGCAGAGCGTTCTGAATCCGGGCGGATTGCGCACCCCCGACGAGTGTTGCCGTCACAAGGCGCTCGATCTGATTGGCGATCTCGCGCTTCTCGGCCGGCCGCTATTAGGGCATGTGATCGCCGAGCGCGCCGGCCATGCGATGCATACGGCCCTGGTGGCCCGCCTCATGTCCGACTCTTCTCTCTACGAGATTCTCACCTTCGATCAGTTGGCTTCGCGAGTAGCCCAGGCACTGGTATCCTAACCCGCTACGAACCGCGCCGAAGGCGGAACCGGACAAATAGGTTAACTCCCACCGGATAAACGCCAGAATACGGCTTGATCGCTGCTGGCAGCGAGTACGCCGTGAAGTTGGCGCCAAATCCCGTCTGCGCGTGCCGAAAAATTTCGACATCGCGCGTGTAGCCGGCCGTGTAGGCCTCGATGCGGAACGTACTGCCATAAAGGGTAGTCAAACGTTCTTCGAGATCCGGCTGGTTGCGGAACAGTTCGTCCTTGTCCACCAACTCCCACCGGCCGGTGAGGAAGTTCTTCCGGCTGACCGGAAAAACAGATTCCACCAGATACGAATTCAGGTTCCGGAACGTAGCGGTGCTGTGGGTGCGGCCCCAGACGACCGTCGAAGACCAGTTTCCGCCAGGCACGGCTCGCGTATATGCCAATGAGGCTGTCACGCGGGTTTGATCCCCGGGTTCGAGGGCTTCGGGATGGACAATCCTTCCTAAGGAAACCTGGGCGGCCCAGTTCCTGGAAGGAAAGTACCACAAGCGCGCCGACCACGAATCCAATGGACCCGAGCCGATCGTCCAGCGATTCTCGCCCGGTTCAGCGCCATGAAAGCCGCTAGCCTCGAGTTTGATCTGGCGGAAACGGACTCCCACGGTAACCACTTCATCGGCGATGTGCGTCGAGTCCTGCCAGTGATGGGATATCGGCGCTTGCGGCAGTTCGATGGCGGAAGCGCGGTGCGGAAACGCAACCGGCCCGAGGGCCGGGTCGCCCACCGGAGCGAAATACAAGTCCAGCATCGCGCCTCCGCTTGTCAGTTGCCGGGTATAGTGGAATCCCAGCGACATTATGAAATTGTGCGGGTGTTGCGCGTCCTGGAGCGGCAGTCCGTACGCAGTCTCGCCGGTTTGAAACAGCAGAGGATAACGCCGGCCGGTGGTTGTGGCCGGATCGAAACTGAGCATAAGCTCCGCCTGAAACGCGCCACCGGATCCGGCGCGGTGTTCCGCCGAAGCCATGAACCAGTTGGTCGAATAAAGTTTGTCTCCGCCGCGGGGTCCCGATTGCTGAATCTCTGAAAGGAACCCGGTGCTCATGAACATGGCGTTCCATTTCCCGTAATGCCTCATGATCATCGGCATCGGCCAGGCCGCCGGATTCGCCGACGTCCCCGAAGCCAGATTCATCAGAAACATGCTGGCGGGATTCATCTCCTGCGCGAGCACCCGATCGGCCAAAACCATTTGCAACAAAATTAATGCGCACACCTGCGCCCGTTTTCCCAAAGTAATTCCCTTTCCTGCGCTTACCGAGCCGCGACCGTGAGGGAGCAGTGCTCGCCGCCAGGGCGACGACTTAGATGAATTCGCGTAGGGAGGAGCTCAGAGCCGAAGGACCGTAGGCGAGGAGGCTTTCAACCCCAAAGGCGCGGGTTTCGATGGCAGGCTTACTCCAATGGGAGGAGGTGCCGAATTGGCCGCTTCCTGACCGGGCAGTAACCAAATCGGAAATGCCAATTCTGCGGCGTGTCCTGATCCGGCCGGCACACCGATTACCTGGTGCGAACACGAACTGGGAGCGGGATTTTGCGGCGTTTGGTTATGCCGATGGCACGGCGGAACGGAATGGGAGACGTCGGAATCGGACAGGGGCACAGGCACTAACACCGTGCAAGCTACCGCGCACCGAAGTTGCATGAACAACAGTACCGTCGCGAGAAATGCAATCGTCCTTGCGCTCAACATCCGGTTTCTGTGGAAAGCATAGCACGCGCGCGGCAGGGTCACCGCTTACGACTGCTGTGCTGCGTACGAGAGGGCGTGCGTCTCGGCGTGCATGGGAACTCGCCGCGCCTGCGGCGCCGGTTTCGCGAATCTGGCAGTGAGGCTGTTCTGCAGAATGCGGGCAAAGCCGGCCAATGCCGTCGGCTCCATCTCCCGGTCGTAGTCCTGATACAGATTGACATACTGAGATCCGGGAAGGGAGATACGAAGCTGCCACCGGCTGCGCGCCGCGGCCGCGTCCAGCGTATCGAGGGACTGGCCGCCGACGTTCAGGCGGACACCTGCAAATCCAAAATCCTGGCTGCCGTTGCGCAGCACTTCCCAATATTCCGCGAGGTCACCGGCGGCGGCCAGCGAACGCTCCAACTGTTCCAGCCGCACTTGTACGTCGATGATCTGGGTGAACGTGCCCTTTACAAAGAAGTTCGTGGCTAATCCGAATTCCGAATACCCCAGGTGCTGAATCCCGATCCATACTGCCACCGCAAACAAGATGAGAATCAATCCGCTGAAGCGATCGTGAAATGCGTTTTGAAGGAGCGAGAAAACGGCGGCAATCGCGCAAGTTCCATAGATCAGCAGCGCGGCTTTTCGGGGCGTAAGGCCGCGGTCGAGCAGCAAGTGATGGATGTGACGCCGGTCGGCCGTGAAGATCGGCTGACGCCGCAAAAAGCGGCGGGCAATCGAAAGCAGAACTTCCAGCAGTGGAATCGTCAGCGCCATGAGCGGCGCAGTCATGCCCAGAAGAGTGGCCGATTTCTGGCTCCATAGCGCTCCGCAGCATCCGAGGAAGAATCCGATCGAGAGACTCCCGCAATCGCCCAGGAAGATCGACGCGGGATTGAAGTTATATCGCAGGAAGCCGAGCAGACAACCCGCCAGCGGCACGGTCACAATCACCAGCCCGAGGTCTCTTTCGGTCAGGCCGGCAATCAGCATCGTAATCGTGGCAAACAGACCCACTCCCGTTGCCAGGCCATCCATACCGTCGATCAAATTGAACGCATTGGTGCAGCCTACCAGCCAGGCGACCGACAGAGTGAAACTGAGCCAGCTATCGAGCGGGTGTCCGTGGATCCCCGGAATGTAGACTCCCGAAGCGTACGCCACACCGGCAGCCAGGAGCTGGCCGCCGAGCTTCTGCCACGGCCGCAATTGAAGCAGATCGTCGAGCAAGCCGGTGCCGAACATCAGCAGGGCCGCACACAGAACACCGAGCCAATTCGGACCGCGCAAAAGGGCCGGATCGACCCGAACCAGGCCACAGGCAATCGCACCGAACGGCAGCAGGTACGAAAGCAGAATCGCGATGCCGCCGACACGCGGAACCGGATGGCGATGCAATTTGCGCTTTTGGTCTGGCTGGTCCACAAGACCAAGCCTCACCGCAATGTCGCGCACAAACGGAGTGAGGATCAATGAACTGACAAAAGCCAGAATCCCGAAAATACCTAGCAGGTACAAGTGTCCGCTTCTCCCACGGCCTCAGCATAGCGCGCCTGTTTTGGAAGACAAGATCTATGACTCCTATGGTTTAGCGGAGACCGCGCAGTACGGACCGTACCGCGAAGCTTTTTCGGCGGGACCGCCGCTGGCCTATTGAATCGGAGTACTTAACGAGTTCGATGTACCCTGCTCATTCGCAACGCTGACGGTCACCGACTGGATCTTGCTGATCAGCGTGGGGGTCGTCGTGGTCGTGCTCGTACTGGAACCGGAAGTTGTACTGGAACTGGAACTCTGCGAGAGGCCGGAACTCGTCAGTGTGAAAGGAACACTGACCGCGAACTGCCCCCCAAACGGCTGGGCCTGGCTGCTGCTATACCAGTTCGTCGCCGCCTGGGAGATGTCCATTGAGAATTGGGTAGTCGGCGAGGTTACGTCCGACGTGACGGTGAACTGGAAGTTCACCTTCGTCAGGGACCGCGTGGTGGAGTATCCGCTGATCGCCAGAGTAAAGCCGTTTGCAGCCGAGGTCTTCTCCACAACGGAAACGATGCGCGGCGCGGACGGCTGAACCGTGAGTGTGAGCGCTTTCGGCGGTGCCGGCGTCAAATCCAACCCGGCTGGTGTCGCAAAAGTAGGCGTGATTGTGAGAGTGCCCGCCGTGCTGCCGGTCTGGAGCCGGATCTGGTTGGCGTTGTTCGCGAACACCGCCTGTGTGCTGTTGGCGGGAATTGTAAACGACGCTATCCGGCTTCCATTGGAGAACTGGATCGCCGGATCCGGCGTGAACGCCGCCGAAGTCACGGCGATCGTCAATGTGCCAGTGAGCGCAAGCGGGTATGTATCGGTCAGCGTCAAGCCGACCGCCGGCTGGCTCTGGGGATCCACATCGCCGCTGGCGCCCGTGTAACGATAGTCCGGCAAAGCCGGAGGCGGTGTGCCGGAACCCGAAAGTAGGAATTGCTGGTTATTGAGCTGCAGGACGGCCGACGCAAACCCCGTAGTCGAGGGCGTGTACATGATATTGAAAGTCACCGAGTCATTCGGGTCGAGAGTGGCAGGCAGTGGCGGCAGATCCAGGAGTTGGAACACGCCATGCGTCTCACCCACCGCTATGGTGGCGATCGTGGCGGGTTTCGTGCCCGAGTTCATCACGGTAAACGGCAAGCGTGCGCTGGAACCGACCTGTACCGGGCTGAAGACTACCACTCCTCCCGGCTGCACCGAGGTCGTGCTTCCCGAGACGTACGAATAAACCAGGTTAGGACCGAGGCCATTGCCCGTCAGATCGAAGAGATCGTTTCCGATTCGCAGCTTGCCCGTGGCCTTGCCCGCAGTCACCGGCAAAAACGATAACGTGAAGGTGATTACGTCCTGCGGATTCAACGTTGCCGGCAAAACCGGTGAATCGGTGATGGCGAATGGACCGGCAGTCGTTCCGACAGCACTGATCACGCCGGGTGCGCTCCCCGTGTTTTGGACGCTGACCGTCACGCGGGCTGTCTCTCCGATGTTTGTATCGGGAAGAGTCAGGGTTTGATTGGGCGTGAAGGTCACCGTGTCTGTGGCGGTCAGCATTTTATAGGTCAGCTTCGCTTGTATGCCGGACCCCGACAACGTCGCCGTGAAAGAAACCCCGCCCAGATCCATCTGCAAAGTTCCGGTATCGTTCCCGGCCTGGGTTGGTGTGTAGTTGATCAGGAAGCGGACATCCGAGGCGCCGGCTGACGGCGACAAGACGGAGGCAGGTGTCAAGGGCAGTGCAAATGCCTGAAAGGCGGTCCCTGACACTGAGATGGAATTGATCTGGCCCGTCGCACTGCCCCGGTTGGTTACGATCACAGTGGCTTGTGCGGTGGTATTCACAACCGTGGGTTGAAATAGCAAGGTGCCGCCTGCCGGAAGCGGAATCGCATTGGCGTTTGACGCCAGAAAATAGGCGACAGAAAGATTCGGAGCCGTTCCTTGCAAGTTCACCGTAATCAATCCGGCTACCGATGTGGTGCCGCTGGTGCCTGGCGGGGCCGCCTCCACGTATCCCAAATTGATTTGGCCGGATGCCAGCGCCGCAGTGGTCGGTTTGTACGTCACTTTGAAGGAGAAGTACCCGCCAGGGCTCAATCTCAGGGGGTACACGTCGTCAGGCTCGACCGAAAAATCGGTATTACCCAGCAGAGCCGGTTGGCTGGCGAGCAGCACACTGGTAACGCCGCGATAGATTCCCGTGACAATTATGGAGACCGTCTGCCCCACGCCTCCCGAGGGCATGGCAAGCGTCACATTGTTGGGAACGAGAAATACGTTGTTTCCCTGCTGGACGCGCAGATCGAAAGGGATACTCTGCGACTGAGCCCGCCCGGGAACTCCCTCCAGCACCAGCAGCATCGAACCTGCCAGGACAGCGTAGCGCGACAGGGCCACGCAAACCTTCAGCGACAAATGGAACTCCTTGGTTAATATTGGACGCAAACCACTTTTTGTGAGCACGCGGCGCGAACTCTCAGGATAACCGTTTTCCAAAAGATATCGCCACTTGCAAACCCGAAGACCGGGATTTGTTGGGGCGCCGGTTTACGGCAGGAAGCGCGCGCGTTTGATGTAGTCCAGCTTCGGGAACCTCGGAACCAGATACTCGTTCGCCTCCTCCTCCACGCGGCCCGCATCGATTTCCTTGCCTTGCGGCCGCAGTTCCCCATACCCGGAATACAGTTGGTCCACCACGTCCATACCCTGAACCATTTTGGCAAAGGGTACAAACATCTGGTCGTCCAGCATCGGATTGTCGGCAAGATTGATGAAGATTTCCGTCGCCCGCGTGTTGCGGCCTGACTTGGCGAAGGCAAGTGTTCCGCGGAGGTTCTTTTGTTGCGGCGGGTCGTCCACGATGAACAGG
>PSRJ01000223.1 GCA_003175985.1 Terriglobia bacterium | reverse complement strand
CCCGGCGTCTTGGGCAACGCCTGCTCGGCCGCCCCGAGTTGATCGAGCAGGATGACCTCAGCCTTCCGAACAACGTCGAGCTCGTCGCGACCCGCGAAAAGCTGCCCGCCGACAAACGCAACGACGACCCGCTGCTATTCGCCTCGCATCCCGACTTTGTCACCTTCGCGCCCGATGGTCCGCTCCGGGTGATCTCCATCCAGCAGACTCGCCTGCTGAAAGAGCGCGCGCAATTCCTGCCGCATAAGGGCAATCGCCGCGTCTTTTTGATCGACCACGTGGACCGCGCCAACGAACAGGCCGCCAACTCGCTTCTCAAGACGCTCGAGGAACCGCCCGGACATCTGATTCTCATAATGACTGCGGAAAACGCTTACGATCTGCTGCCCACGATTCGTTCACGGGCAGTCCCCTTCCACTTTGCGCCGCTGGGCCAGGAGGAGATGCGTGAGTTTGCGCGAGTGCGGGGGCTCAGTCAGCCCGAGCGGCGCGTGATGCTGGCGGCAGGAAGCCCTGGCGTGGCCTCGTCGCTCGATCTGGAGGCTTACGATAAGCGCCGCGCCCTCATGTTGGCGCTTCTAAAGGCCGCGGCCGGCGCAGCTCCGTTCGGCGCCTGGGCGTCCGTCTCCGAAAGCATGGGCCGCAGCAAGAGTGAGAAGCTGGAATTCTATCTCAAGGTTCTCTACGATTTGCTGCGGGATTTGCTGATCCTGCGCGAATCCGGCGGCGAGATCCGCAACCAGGATCTCCGCCGAGACCTGGAGACACTCGCCGCCAGAGTGGAGTTCGCATGGATCCGCAAAGCCGTGGCGCGCGTCGATGAAATCGCCGAGCTCATCCGGCGCAACATTCAGAAGACGATTGCCCTCGATGCGCTGATTATGGAGCTGCGTGGGACCTGACGGTCATTGAAAGCTATTCCCCCGTCCGCGACACCCGGATCCCGAGCTTGCTCATACGAAATTGCAGCGTCGACCGCTTCATCCCGAGTCGGGCAGCAGCGCCGGCCGGTCCCGCCACTACCCAGCCCGCCTGTTCAAGCGCGCTCAGGATCTGCGCCCGCTCGGCCTCGTCCAGATTCTTCCTCAGGTTCTCGCCCGAAGCCGGCTTAGGCGCGGACCGGGTCTTCAGATCGCCTACCGGCACCCGTAGCACCGGCCCTTTCGACACGATCACGGCCCGCTCGATCACGTTCTGGAGCTCCCGGATGTTCCCCGGCCAATGGTAGCGGACCAGGGCTTCCATCGTTTCCGAGGGAATCGTGTCGATATTCCGGTTATTACGACGGCTGAACTGCTGGGCGAAGTGGCGGACCAACAGCGGGATGTCTCCCGGACGTTCGCGCAAGGGCGGAATGCGCACGGGAAACACGTTCAGGCGGTAATACAAATCCGGCCGGAATTTCTGTTCTTCCACCATCAAACTCAAATCGCGATTCGTAGCGGCGATTAGTCGCGCGTCAGTACGCAGCGTGCGTGCGCTCCCCAGGCGTTCGAACTCGCGCTCCTGCAGCACCCGCAAAAGCTTGGGCTGAAGCTCCAGGGGAATCTCGCCGACTTCGTCGAGAAATATGGTCCCGCGATGCGCCAGCTCGAAACGGCCCACACGCTGCGCAATAGCGCCCGTAAACGCGCCCTTCTCGTGTCCGAAAAGCTCACTCTCCAACAATCCCGTGGGGATCGCCGCGCAATTCAATTTCACGAAGGCGTTCGTCTTTCGCGGACTGAGATTGTGGATGGCGCGGGCGATCAACTCCTTGCCGGTGCCGGTCTCGCCGTATATCAGCACGGTCGATTCCGCCGGCGCGACGGTCTCTACCTGTTGGAGGACGCGCCGCAACTCTTCGCTGTTGCCGACGATCTCCTCGAAATTCAGCTCACTGCGGATCTCATCCTCGAGGTAAACCTTCTCCCGCGCAAGCTGATCCTTAAGATTGGCAATCTGTCCGTAGGCGATCGCGTTCTCGACCGCGATAGCGATCTGGTTGGCCACCTGCCCCAGGAATGAGACGTCTTCACTGCTGAACGCGTCCTCCCGGCCGGTGCCCAGGCTTAAGACACCCAGGACGCGCTCACGGCTGATCAAAGGGAGCCGACAGAGCGACTGCGCCCCTTCGGCGGCGGGCAGACGCTCTGCCTCAATTTCTTCTTTGGAGAGGTTGAGAGGTTGCCCCGTCTGGAAGACTTTCTCGAGACTGGCCCCGGCATCCGCTTGCGACAACATCCCTTCACGAAGGATTCCCTTGCTGCTGGGAAAATCCAGCGCGTGGAGCCGCAACTGGCCGGTTTCCGGGTCGGGCAGCGTTACTCCCACGCCGTCGCATTGCATCACCCGGCGAATGCTGGCCGCGATCTCCCTGAGCAGGTCGCGGAGATCCAGGTTGGCAACGACCCGGTTCGTCAGGTCCAACAGTAGTTTGAGCCGCTCTTGCGCCTGTTGCGATTCCTGAAAATTGAGAGCGTCGTCCATGGCCAGCGCGATCTGATTCGCAACCAGGCTGAGGAATCGAACTTCCTCCTCGGAATATGAATCGCGAGACAGGCTGGCAAAAAGCAGGCTTCCCAGCTTGCGGTGCGCGGTGCTCAAGGGCAACGCGCACAAGGAACGGAGCCCCAGCTTTCGAAGTCTCTCGACGGTCGGCTGGAAGCGTTTCTCGTCATCGACGGAGGCAATTACCAGCGGCTGTTGGTTGTGATAAACCCACCAGGCTACCGTTTCTTCCTTGGCGAGAGCCGAGAGCGGCGCCGGATCGAGTTCGTTGCACCGGGCGCACAAATGCCAGTCGACTTTATTGGCAGCTTCATCATATTGGGCGATCGCGTCGAACGGCACCACCGGGCGCAGTTCGCTCACGATCAGGCGGAACAATTCCTTCTGCTCGCGCTGCGATCGAATGGCTTCTGCGAGACGGATCAGCGATTCGTATCGGGCGGCCAGCGGCTCCTGGAATCGATCTTCTTCCGCGGGCGGCGCCCATGTGGAAGTCGCCATGAATATAGGATGCCAAACGGGCTCCCGCCGATGCGTCCCAGTTCGACCTCAAGTGCCGATTTCTTGGCATTCTGACGGGGACCGGGCATTGGCAGATTGGGCACGCAGGATCGTGGGTTCCTGGCAATTCACTCTGCCGCAGCCAGTTAACCTGGCAGAGGCCGATGGCGACCGACGTGTATTTGTTCAGCCTGGATGCTGCGAGTCACGCTCAATCAGGACGGCGGGTTATGGCGGCTACGGTTTGAAGGAAAGCTGGCAGGCGCCTGGGTTGAGGTAGCCGAAAACGCCTGGTTGAGCGCACCCGTTTCAGGCCCGCGCCTCGTGATCGACCTCGCAGACGTCAGCTACATCGACGGTGAAGGCCGGCGCCTTCTCCGCCGGATGTACGAGGCCGGCGTTGTCTTTTTTGCAGAGGGAGTGGCGACGACGGCCCTAATTCAGGAGATTTGCGCAAATTCAATTGGAGGGGAGTGCAATGGACACCTTAATTCAGGAATTGGAGCAGACCGCAAAAGGGGAACAACAGCTTCAGCACGGGAAAAAGGAGGACGCCGCCCGGCCGCACCGCAAATCGAGCATGCGGCTGTGGATCGCCGGTAGCCTTCTGGCGGTTGTGGCCGTGGGCGCCGCAACGTACCTCCATTTCCGCGGCCGCGTCTCAACCGACGACGCGCAGGTGGATGCTCACATCGCGCCGATTGCGGCCAGGATTTCGGGAAGCATTGCAGAGGTCCTTGCCGCGGACAATGAGACCGTCAAGGCCGGCCAGGTTTTGCTCCGCATCGACCCGCGGGACTACCAGGCGAAAGTGGCCCAGGCGCGCGGCTCTCTTGCGGCAGCCGAAAGCCAGGCGGTTGGCGCGCGGGCAGGCGTACCGCTTACGACCGCGACGACTGCCAGCGGTACGGCCGCCGCTGAAGCGCAATTTGCTGCCGCCGCGGCCGATTCGGAGCGCGCGTCTGCCGACTTCCAAAGGGCCAGTTCGTCCGAGGTGGCATACGCTAGAGCTGACGTAGACGCCAAGCGCGCGACGGCGGACCGCGCCCGCGCAGACCTGGCGCGCATGGAAGCCCTGGTCCAGAAGGACGAGATCCCCCGGCAGCAATACGACTCTTATCTGGCTGCTTCCCGCGTGGCGGAAAGCGACCTGATTGCTTCCCAGCAGAAACTGGCGAATACCGAAAAACAGGCGGAGAGCAGCAAGGCCGCATTGCAGGCCGCTCAGGCCCGCGTGAACGCCGCGCGCGCCGCTTTAGATCAGGCTCAGGCCAACCGCCAACAGGTGAGCATCAGCTCTGCTCAGGCGGGCACCGCCTCGGCCGCAATCCTCCAAGCCCGCGCAAACCTCCAGGCGGCGGAGTTGGAACTGAGCTACACCACGATCATTGCGCCGATTGATGGTGTGGTGACCCGGAAATCCGTGCAACTCGGACAGATCGTGCAGCCAGGACAAGCGCTGCTCACTGTTGTGCCGTTGAAGGATGTTTGGGTGACGGCGAACTTCAAAGAAACACAGCTTGCGCATGTCCGTCCCGGACAGAGAGCCGAAGTCAGCGTGGATACCTATGGCCAGGCTTTCGAAGGCCGCGTGGATTCCATCGCGGGCGCGACGGGCACCCGGCTGAGCCTCCTGCCGCCCGAGAACGCAACTGGAAACTATGTGAAGATCGTGCAGCGTATTCCGGTTAAGATCGCGCTCGAAAACGTTCCGGCTGGGTTTACATTCCGGCCCGGCATGAATGTGGACGCTACCATCTTCACCAGATAAGGTCTTGGAGGGTCGACCATGGATACCCTGCACATCAAAGCCCCGGCCAAACCGGCAGTGAGCCCATGGGTGATCGCCGCCACCGTGATGCTGGCCACGTTCATGGAGGTGCTCGACACCAGCGTGGCCAACGTGGCGTTGCCGCACATTGCCGGAAACCTTTCTTCCAGCGTGGATGAAGCTACCTGGGTTCTGACCGCTTACCTGGTAGCGAACGCCATCGTCCTGCCGCTCAGCGGCTGGTTTTCCACCCTCTTCGGACGCAAGCGCTTTTACATGGCTTGCGTCGCCATTTTTACGATCAGCTCCCTGCTGTGCGGCATCGCTCCTTCGCTCGGCCTGCTGATCGTCTTCCGGATATTGCAAGGGTTGGGCGGCGGAGCCTTGCAGCCCATCTCGCAAGCCATCCTCTTCGAGAGCTTCCCCCGGGAGAAACAGGGGATGGCGATGGCGTTCTACGGCATGGGAGTTGTCGTAGCCCCGGTCATCGGGCCGACACTGGGCGGCTGGATCACCGACAACTACAGTTGGCGATGGATTTTCCTGATTAACATCCCTATCGGCATCCTCTCGGTCATGCTCACGACGCTGCTGATCTTCGATCCGCCGCATCTGGTGCGCAAGACGTTCGCCAACGGTTTGAGGCTGGACTACATCGGTCTGGGCCTGCTCAGCCTGGGACTGGCTTTTCTGGAAATTCTGCTGGATGAAGGCCAGCGCAACGATTGGTTCGGCTCGAATCTGATCGTCACCGCGGCGGTGATTGCGGCCGTTTGCCTGGTGAGTGTGGTCGTCTGGGAACTGCGCCAGACACAGCCCGTGGTCGACTTCCGGATCTTGAAGAACCGCAACTTTGCGTTGTCGGCGGTCACGATGTATGCCGTCGGATTCACGCTCTACGGCAGCACTGCGATTCTCCCGATCTTTCTGCAAACAATTCTCGGCTACACCGCGCTGCTCAGCGGCTTGGTCCTGTCGCCGGGTGGGATCGCAATGATGGTGGGGATGGCGCTGGTGGGCCGGTTGCTTGGCAAATTCGAAGCCCGGTGGCTGATCATCTTCGGGCTGGTCGTGGCGGCGGTCGGGCTATTTCAGATGGCCCATTTCAATCTGGAAGTCGATTTCGCAACCGCCATGTGGTCGCGCACGATTCAAGCGCTCGGTATGGCGTTTCTGTTCGTGCCGATCAACACGAGCGCGTTCAGCACCGTCTCCCGAGAAAGACTGGGCTATGCGACTGGCCTGATGAACCTGTTTCGCAATATCGGCGGCAGCGGCGGCATTGCCATGGTCAACACGATTCTGGCGCGCCGCGAGCAGTTCCATCAACAAGTGCTGGTCAGTCATCTGACACCCCTGGACAGTAGCTACGCCGACGCGCTTCGAAACACGGCCTCCGCAATTGCGGCACAGGGCGCCAGCGCTGCCGATGCTGCTACACAAGCACAAGGCATTCTCTACGGAATGGTTCAGAAGAATGCCGCCATGTTAGCCGTGGTAGACACCTTCTGGATATTGGCCTTGATCTTTCTTGCCATGATCCCTCTGGTGTTCCTGCTCAAGAAGACTGCACCGCAAAAGGGAAGCATGGTGATGGAGTAAGCGAAGCGCGAGCCGGCTCGCCGGCGGCCCTTACAGCCCTGCGCCGAGCCCCACATCGTTCCGAATCACCTTACCGCCTTTCATCACGAACTTGACGTGCTGCAGTTCGGTAATGTCTGCCAACGGGTCCCCGGAGACCGCAACCAGATCGGCATACTTACCCTTTTCGATCGATCCGATCTGATCCTGCCATCCCAACACTTCGGCGTTGATGATAGTCCCCGATTGGATCGCTTGCGCCGGAGTCAGGTGTGCACGCTTCACCAGCGCTTCGAATTCGAGTGCCTGTGTCCCATGAGGAAACGTCGAGCCATCCACGCCGCTGCCCACCATCACTTTAATTCCCTTCGTGGCCGCCGCCATGGCGGCGGCCTTCTCGAAGATGGGAACGATCCGGAACTTGCCACCGGTGTTCTTGGCGTCGTTGTCGTCCATATACGGCTCAACGTAGCGCACAATGGTCGGATCGTAGTACAGGTGCTTGGCAACCATCATGTCGATCAGCTCCCGATTCAGGCCGAAGCCGTGCTCGATGGTGTCGCAACCGGCGACGATGGCGTTCTTCAGCCCTTCGCCGCCGTAAACATGACACCCGGCCTTTTTGCCGAGACGATGCGTCTCGTCGACCAGGGCCTGCACCACGGGGAGCGGGTAGGTCACTTCATATTGATCGCGGCCATCGGCCGTGAACGAGTAAGCGCCTGCCGGAAACAGTTTGATCCAGTCCGCGCCATGCGCGATCTGCTCGCGCACGGCGGCGCGCGCTTCCTCCACGGAGCGAACTACCGTGCTCGCCAGCGGATTGGGCGGATTCGAGGGGTTGGCTGGCGTCGCGCCCCAAACGATGCCGAGAGTTGACACCTGGTAGCGCGGCCCGTTAATGCGGCCCTCATTAATGGCATTGCGCACCGCTACGTCGCCATAGCCATTGCCATGCGAGCTCATATCGCGCGCGGCCGTGAACCCGGCGCGCAGATCGGCCTCGATGTTCTGCACCGCGATCAGCATGTAGTCTTCCGTAGTGCCCTTCGGCCGTCGCTGGTTAAACATATGGGTGTGAGCGTCAATCAGTCCCGGCAGCACGGTGGCCTGCCGGAGGTCGATGACGGCGGCCCCCGCGGGAATCTTGACCTGCCCCTCGGGCCCGACCTCGGTGATTCGCTCGCCTGAGAGCACCACCACCTGTTTCGTCAGCATCTGGCCGGTCTTACTATCGAACAGCCGGCCCGCGCGAACAGCCATCACGCGCGCCGCCGGAGGGCATTGATAGACGCCTCCATCGGAACCGACGCAGGGTGTCGCCCCGGCTCCGCGCCATGGGGCGGGCGGCGGCTGCAGTTGCGCCCCGGCCGTGGTCGCAGTCAACAAGATTGCAAATGCCGCAAGCGGCGTGTATCGCGCTGGCATGGTGAAACCTCCTAATGGCAATGGTTCTGATTGTATCTCTTCCGGACGCCAGCGAAGACCCATGCTTTGGACCGTTCCCGATCTCCACAAGCGTTGCCATTTCCGCTAAAATTGTTACGATCATCCCAGAAAGCGAGAACCGGTTGCCGTCCAAGTCGAGGAGTGTAGTTGCCATCTACCCCGGTTCGTTCGATCCGATCACTAACGGGCATTTGGACCTGATCGAGCGCGGGTCGCGGCTATTTGACCGGCTGATCGTTTCCGTGCTGCGGAATGAGACCAAAGCGCCGCCGTTGTTTTCGGCTTCAGAGCGCATGGAAATGCTGCGCGAGGTTTTGCAAGATTATCCCAACGTGGAGGTGGATTCGTTCGCCGGACTCCTGGTGGACTACGCCGCCGCTCGTTCGGCCACCGTGCTGCTGCGGGGTATCCGGGCCATCTCCGATTACGAATACGAACTACAAATGGCCCTTATGAACCGGCGTCTCCAGCCAAAGCTCGAAACGGTCTTTTTGCTGCCCAATGAGGCATATTCATTCATCAGTTCCCGCCTGGTCAAAGAGGTGTTTGCGCTCGGCGGAAATATTTCGCCGCTGGTGCCGGCTTCCGTGGAAGCACGGTTGCAGCGGAGGTTGTCCAAACCAAAACGGAAAGGGGCCTGAATCAAAACAACATGCAAGCCGTAGCCAGCCACGTCATCGCAGATCGCATCTCTCGAATCAGTATTTCTTCCACCATGAAGGTCGCCGCCGATGCGGAGCGCCTTCGTTCCGAAGGTGTCGACGTGGTGGATTTCAGCGCCGGCGAGCCGGACTTTCCGACGCCTGAAAACATCAAACAGGCTGCCATTCGCGCCCTTGACCAGAACTTCACCAAGTACACCAACACCGCGGGCACGGCCGAGTTGAAGAACGCCGTCTGCCAGTATCACGCCCGGCACTTCGGCACCAGCTACAAGCCTAACGAGTGCCTGATCACGGTGGGCGGCAAGCACATCGTCTTCAACACCATGCAGGCGTTGATCAACCCCGGCGATGAGGTCGTGATTCCGGTGCCCTACTGGGTAACGTACAAGGACGTAGTGAATTACGCGGGCGGCAAGTGCGTCTTTATCCAGACGCACGAGGAACGGGGTTTTGCGCTGACGGCGCCCATGGTCGAAGCGCACCTGACTCCGCAAACGAAGATCGTGCTCATCAATTCGCCCTCCAATCCCAGCGGAGCGGTGGTGGATCGCACTGACTTCGAACAGATCTTCCGGTTGACCTCCGAACGCGGCATTTACCTCATGACGGACGAATGCTACTGCCAATTCCTGTACGATAGCGAGCCGTTTTCCATCGCGTCGCTGCCGGGGGCGAAGCAGACGGTCCTGGTGGCGGGGTCGCTTTCCAAGACCTATTCCATGACCGGATGGCGTATCGGTTTCGGGCTGATGCCGGCAGAGATCATCTCGGCCATGACCAAACTGCAGAGCCATTCCACTTCCAATCCGACCTCGTTCGCGCAAAAAGCCGCGGTTGAGGCGTTGGCGGGACCGCAGGACTCGGTGCGCGCAATGCTGGCTGAATACCGGCGGCGCCGCGATTTCGTTATTAACCGCCTGCGGGCAATTCCCGGTGTGAGCTGCGCGGAACCCCGCGGGGCATTTTACGCCTATCCCAATATGGGAGTGGTGCTCGGAAAGAACGGCATCGAGAACACACTGCACCTGGCGGAGCGCTTATTGTCCGAGGCCAAGGTCGCCGTGGTTCCAGGCGAGGCCTTCGGCACCGAACGGCATGTCCGTCTTTCGTATGCCACGTCGATGAAGGAACTGGAGCGCGGACTCGACCGCATTCACGAATTCATCGTTCGCAATTCGTAAGCATGGGCGGCCCCCAACGCCTGGCACCCTCGCCGCGCGAAAAGGTCTGGGGTTGTACTTCACTGGCGCCCTGGTTCCCGGACGTAGCGAATCCGGTTGGCGAGGTGTGGTATCTGGCGGACCGGGAACTGCCGCTGCTCGTAAAGCTGATCTTCACCTCGGAACGGCTATCCGTGCAGGTGCACCCTGACGATGGCGAAGGGGTTCCGCGCGGCAAGA
>PSRJ01000032.1 GCA_003175985.1 Terriglobia bacterium | reverse complement strand
GGCGCGGCCGCCGCTCTCTTTCAGCGTGGCGCTCAGATCCGGTCGCGAAGCCTGAAGGGCCGGTATCATGCCAAACAGCAACCCGGTGAAGACCGCAAGCAAGACAGTGAACAGGAGAATCCGCAAGTCGGCCCCAACCACAGATCCGTCCTGACCCACGCGGGGAAGATTCGCCGTATTCACCGCCAGCAGAGCGCGAATTCCTAGGATTCCCAAGATCGACCCCACCAGCGCGCCGGCCAGTGAGAGGGCGACGCTTTCCGTCAGCAACTGGCGAATGATGCGGCCGCGGCCCGCGCCGATTGCCGCGCGAATGGCGATCTCCCGCCTTCTACCGATGGCCCGAGCCAGCAGCAGATTGGCTACGTTCGCGCACGCGATCAGCAGGACGAAACCGACGGCTGCCACGAGCACCGCCAGGATCGGACGGACATTGCGTACCAGGACGTTCTGCATAAGTTCGACGCTGAAGCCCTGGTTGGGCGGAAGTGCATTCGGGAATTTGCGCCGGTATTCGTCCGCGGAGAGCCGGAAACGCGCCTGGGCCTGCGCCAGCGTAACCCCAGGGTTCAAGCGGCCAGCCGCCTGGAAGTAGTGACCCTGATCTTTCGTATTCGGGTCGAGTTGAAAGGGGATGAAGACATCCGGCGGCGGACCGAATTCCCGAATATCGAAACTCGGGCCGATAATTCCGACTACCACATAAGGCTCGCCGCTCAAGGAAATGGTTTTTCCCAGGATCTGCACGTCCGCGGCGAATCGCCTGGTCCAGAAGCCATAGCTGAGCAGCACTACGCGGCTTCCATCCGGCAGGTCCTCTGCGGTCGTGAACGTCCGGCCTCTGACTACGGGAGCGCCGAACAACCGGAAATATCCGGCGCTCACTTGCGCGGAGCGTAGTTGTTCAGGGGAGGATCCGCTGGTGTAGTTCACGATCCCGGTGCGGAAGGCGGCAACGTCCTGAACAACGGCGGCCTGCTCGCGCCAGTGCTGAAACTTGGCAGGCGATGCGGCTGGAAACGAGCCCTGCGGCGAGGTGGTCATGAACTGCACCAGGCGATCGGGATCGGGAAAGGGGATCGGTTTTAGCAGGACCGCATCCACAACGGAAAATATGGCCGTATTCACGCCGATGCCGAGCGCCAGGGCCGCCACCGCGGCAGCCGTAAAGCCGCGGTTTTGCCAGAACATGCGGAGGGAATGGTGCAGATCCTGTACGAAAGGTTCCACGCGCGCAACTCCTTTGCTCAATAGACGACAAACCCAGGCGAAGGTTCCGGGGGTTTGGTTTGGTAGCCTGAAATTATGCTGTTTTCGGAATCGGTTTTCGCCACGCGCTTCGGTATTTCGCGGCAGGATCTGGAGAGCCATCTTGCCGAAGCTCTCTCACAGGGTGGCGATTATGCCGATCTATATTTCGAATATCTCCTCACCAGCTCGATCAGCATCGACGAATCCATAGTCAAGAGCGCCGCTCAGGGCGTTTCGATGGGTGTTGGCGTACGCGTGCTTTCGGGCGAGCGGACCGGTTACGCATACAGCGACGATTTGTCGCCGGAGAAGATTCGTAAGGCTGCGCACGTGGCCGCCTGCATCGCAGCCGGACCCAGCAAGATCGACAAGTTCAGCCTGCAAGAGGGCCGGCGTCACGATCTGTACCCGGTGCTCACCGCGCCCACGGAGACGGCCTTCAAGGAACGCGTAGAACTGGTCCGGCGCGCCGACCGGGCAGCACGGGCTTATGACTCGCGCATCTTCCAGGTGCAGGCGGTGTACGCCGACAACCTGCGGTATGTGATGGTAGCCACGAGCGACGGCGTTCTAACGCTCGATCGCCAGCCGCTGGCCCGCCTGAGCGTCGTCGCTCTGGCGCGCGAGAATGGAGGGCCGCCGCAGCGGGGCCACGCCGGAGGCGGCGGCCGCGTGGAGTTGAGTTTCTTTGAAAACGAGAAGACTCCGGAGCACTTCGCGCGCGAAGCGGCCCGGGAGGCACTGGTGATGCTGGGCGCGGTCGAAGCGCCCGCCGGAGAAATGACTGTGGTGCTCGGTCCCGGCTGGCCCGGCATCCTGCTCCACGAGGCTGTGGGGCATGGGCTCGAGGCCGATTTCAACCGCAAGAAAGTCTCCGCCTTCACGGACCGAATCGGACAGAAGGTGGCCAGCGAGCTTTGCACGGTAATTGACGACGGCACGATCGGCAGCCGCCGGGGCTCGCTCAACGTAGATGATGAGGGCCATCCGACGCAGCGCAATGTGCTCATCGAAAATGGCATCCTGCGCGGATATCTCCAGGACAGGCTATCCAGCAGCCTGATGGGCTCGGAGCCGACCGGCAGCGGGCGGCGCGAGAGTTACGAGCACATTCCCATGCCGCGCATGACCAACACGTTCATGCTGGCGGGGGAAAGCGAGCCGGAAGATATCATCCGTTCGGTGCCCAAGGGTCTGTATTGTGTCAGTTTCGGCGGAGGCCAGGTGGATATCACCAACGGTAATTTCGTGTTCTCCGCGTCCGAGAGTTACCTCATCGAAGACGGCAAAGTTACGCGGCCGGTCCGCAATGCCACGTTGATCGGCAACGGTCCGGAGGCGCTGAAGTACGTCAGCATGGTGGGAAACGATCTGCGGCTGGACGAAGGAATCGGCGTCTGTGGTAAGGAAAATCAGCATGTGCCCGTGGGTGTCGGCATTCCCACGATTCGCATCGACCGCATGACGGTGGGGGGCACGGCTTGAGCGCGAATCATCTGCTGGAACTGGCCCTTGATGTCGTGAAGCGCGCCCTGGCCTCGGGCGCCACGGATGCGGAATGCACGGTCGCTGAAGGCGAAGAATTCTCCGCAAACGTGCGTTTGCGAGAACTGGAAAGCCTGAAGGAGGCAGGCTCGCGGGGCGCGGGCGTACGCATCCTGGTCGGCACCAAGACCGGTTCCTCGTCGACTTCCGACCTTTCACCGGAAGGAATCGAACGGCTGGTGAAATCGGCGATCGAGCTGGCGGATGTGACCAATGAAGACCCACACGCCGGCCTGCCGGAGCCGGGTGAGATGGGCACCGTCTCGGGGGACTTGCGCCTGTTTTCCAGCGACGTGGCGGAACTCGAAACGGAGCGGAAGATCGCAGCCGCCAAGAGCGCCGAAGAGGCCGCGCTCTCCGCCGATCCACGCATTTTCAATTCCGAGGGAGCTTCCTTCGACACGCACATCGGGCGGCACGTTTTCGCCAACTCGCGCGGGTTCGCGGCGGAATATCGCACCAGCTATTGTTCTCTAAGCGCGGTGCCTGTGGCGCGCGACGGCGAATCGATGGAGCGGGACTACTGGGACAGTTTGGCCCGAGGCTTTGCCGGACTGGAAGCGCCGGAACAGGTGGGCCGGGAGGCGGCGCGCCGCGCGCTGCGGCGGCTGCACCCGGTCAAGGTAGAGACGCAAAAAGTGCCGGTGGTTTTCGACCCGCGCGTGGCGCGGGGCCTGCTCGGCAGCATCTTCGAGGCAGTGCACGGAATGTCGGTTTACCGGCACCAGTCGTTTCTGGCGGGCAAACTGGGGGAGAAGGTGGCCAGCGATCAGATGACTGTAATCGACGATGGCACCATCCCCGGGCTGTTCGGTACGTCGCCATTCGACGACGAGGGCGTGCCTTCGCGGCGGACGGTTGTCATCGAAAGAGGAGTGCTGAAAAACTACCTGCTCAACTGCTATGCGGCGCGAAAGCTGGGCATGAAGACTACCGGCAACGCATCGCGCGGCCTCACAGGCAACGCCGGCATCGGCCACGGGAACTTTTATCTGGAAAAGGGCGTCAAAAGGCCGGAGCAAATCCTGGCCGCGATTCCCAACGGATTTTACGTGACGCAGGTACAGGGCTTCGGCGTGAATGTCGTGACGGGAGATTACTCACAAGGCGCTTCGGGACTGTGGATTCGCAACGGCGAACTGGCGTTCCCAGTATCGGAAGTGACCATCGCGGCGAATCTGAAGGAAATGCTACTCGGCCTGGACGAGATCGGCACAGACCTGGAATTCCGGGGCTCGGTCGCGGCACCCACGCTCAAAGTCGGAGAAATGACCGTTGGCGGTAAGTAAAGCTGCCATTGTGGCGGTCGTGCTTGCGGCCGGTGCCGTGGGGTTCTGGTATCTCGATCGCGCCTCGAAACAGCCGCCGCCTCCTCCGCCGCCATTGACCGGCGAAGCCAAAGCGTACGTCAACAACCTGCGTCTCAGCGACGTGGATATGAACGCGCACGAGGACTATTTCCAGCACCGCATAGTAGAGATCACGGGCAAGATTCAAAACGCGGGAACACGCCCGCTGCGGGTTGTCGAAATCAACTGCGTCTTCTACGATCCTTACGGCCAGTTGGTCTTGCGGCAGCGCGTGCCGATCGTCGGCGCCAAGGTGGGCGGGCTCGCGTCCGGGGATACGAAGCCGTTCCGGCTGCCCTTCGACAACATTCCGGAAAGCTGGAACAATGTCATGCCGCAGATGGTGATTGCGCGGATCGATTTTCAGTAGAGCGCTCAATTTTCCGGCGCCGCCATCTCCCCCCGCGGCGAGCCAATCATTTCCGGTGAGCTAACGCTTTCCGATATGTTTGCAGTCCTTCTCGTTTTCGGAATACATCTCGAAGATGTCGGAGTCCGGCAGCAGTTGGTGTGGAATCTTGACGGTGAACGGCTTGGTATACATCTTCGGATCGTCGAAAGTGACTTCGTAGTCCATGTGGCCGAAGTCGCGGCGGCGAAAGCGCTCAGTCACGCGCAGGGCGTCGCTATGCGTGTGGCCTCCGACATCCAGCCAGGTCTTGTCGTTGAACCCGGCGGTCTCTACCACCAAGGTGTCGCCCTCCCAGTGGCCTGCCGAGTACCCTTGGAATGCGGGGAGATCGAACTCCTCCGGAAGTTTGCGGCCGTCGGTGTGGATCTGCCGGTGCGCGTTGCCGACCTCATACAACACCATGGTGATCCGCGGCGATTGGACGATCTTGATCGGCTCCGAAAGCAGGCCGGCGAGCGGGAAGCCGACAGGAAACGAATCGCCCGCTCCGCAGAGCGACTCCGCGAGTTTGCGATTCCGCTGCAGTTGTTCCTTGGCTGCCGGCCGCAACAGGGTTTCCTCAGGCTGGAAATCCACCAGGAGATCGAGACCGTATTTGTGGACACTGCTAATTTCCATTCCTGGCACGTCCACTTTTTCGGCTTCCTCGGCCAGTTTGCCGAAGAGGCGCTTCATCTCCGCGGTTCCGGTAGTCTCATGCCTCCACACACCGGAGAGATCGGGCTTGCCGTCGAGACCTTTAGGTGCGGGAGCAGTGAGATTCGCTCTTCCATCGGTAGTACGCGGTATGCCCGGCTCACGATAATCCAGCCACTGGGCATGCGCGGCCGCCGTGGAAATGACGAAAAGAACGAAGAGCGGCCCGTATCGCTTGCCATGTGTCATTTCGGTCAAACCCTTTCTGCAGGAATAGAGTGAATCCCGGATGCCCAGCGTAACAAAGTTTGTCTCGGAGCGGCAGTGTCGGTATCGCGGCGCTGCGGGATTGTGCCGATCGCCATTCCGCAATTCTTCGGAAGCGGTATCTGGGAAGGCGAGCTGGGAAGCATGCGCGAAGACTCTCTCGTCGACACTTCCGTTCGAAGCTGCGGAGCAAATCCCGCGCTGACGATGCCGTCTCACATACGTTACGTTAGTCTGGAGCTATGCAGAAAGGTCCGCGAGAGTACTGGCGTGCATTAGGCGGCATCGAGAAGACGTTCCTCGTTCTCGTTGGCGTTTATGCCCTGCTGTACTTCTCCGGCGCCGCGCCAGGGTTGGCCGCGGTGGTGGCGCTGGCGGCCTTCTTTTTTGGAATCCTCAGCTTCTTTCGCCTGATCCGCCGCACCATGCGCCAGGCCATCTGGCGGCTGCGGAACCGGTTGGTGGTGGCGTACCTGTTCATCGCTGTGGTCCCAATAGTGTTGATCCTCGCGCTGGTGGGAATCGCCGCCTACGCCATCATCGGCCAGATGGCCGTCTACCTTGTGGACAACGAATTATCGCGGCGCGTCAATTTTCTGGCGGGTCCGGCAGAAAACCTGGTCCGCGTCCCGGCCGCCAACCGCGATGTGTTCGTCGCCAGATTTTCCCCGCTGATCCAGTCGCGCTTTTCCGAGTTTGCGATTCTCATCAGCGGCCAGGAGGAAATCCGCTTTCCCGCGGAAGCCAAAATCGAACCTCCACCGGCGCAGTGGCAGCAGGCGAGCGGTCTGATCGTCAAGGACAAGCGGCTGTACGCGTGGGCCCACGCGCGCGTCGGCGGCGAGGAGATCACAATCCTGGCGCCGGTGACCCATGAACTGCTGAGCCAGCTTATTCCCGGATTAGGAGATGTAGATCTCGGCCCTTATACGGTGGAGCCGCGGCAACCGAATGTACCGCCAAAGCAGAATCTGTTCGATCTGGAAGTGCCCTTCGTTTATCCGATGCAGATTCAGTCCTGGAATTCTCCGCAGACCACGCTGAATGGCTTCTTGTTTGTCGATACGCGCTTTTCAGCCGTTCTAGGCACGGTTTTCGGCCAGAAGATGCAATGGAGCGAGACGGCTCTTACGTTGTTTGTGGCGGTCGGGATTCTGTTCCTGCTCGTCGAACTGGCGTCGCTCGTGGCAGGCGTGCGGCTGAGCCGTACGATTACCGGAGCCGTGCACGAGCTCTATCAGGGCACCATGCATGTGAAGGAAGGCGATTTCTCCTACCGTATTCCTGTCAAAGGCGACGATCAGCTTGCGGAATTGGGCGCCTCGTTCAATTCGATGACGGAAAATCTGCGGCGCCTCATCTCGGTGGCCAAGGAGAACGAGCGGCTGCAATCGGAACTGGAGATCGCGCGGGAGGTGCAGGCGCAACTGTTTCCCAAAGCCGTCCCTTCCCTGCGCGGGCTGAAACTCGCGGGGGTCTGCAACCCGGCGCGTATGGTCTCGGGCGATTACTACGATTTTCTCTCGGTCTCGGACCGCGCGGTGGCATTTGCTATCGGAGATGTCGCAGGGAAGGGTATCTCCGCCGCCCTGCTGATGGCGGCTATCCAGTCTGCGATGCGCACCCAGTTGACGGGCGCCAACGGTGGTCGGCCAGCGCACTTTTCGACGGCATCGCTGGTCTCCACTCTGAATCAGCAGCTTTACGCCAGCACGTCCGCGGAGAAGTACGCTACCTTTTATTTCGCTCTCTATGACGATGCTGAACACGCCCTCACCTATACCAATGCGGGCCACCTGCCGCCATTTCTGCTGCGGGGTGGGGAGATGATTTCTTTGGAGCCGACAGGCACCGTAGTGGGCGCTTTTCCGGCTGCCCGTTACGAAGAGCGGAGCGTTGCTCTCGATCCTGGGGATGTGCTGGTGGCCTATACGGATGGCGTCGTGGAGCCGGAGAACGTTTATGGAGAAATGTTCGGAGAAGCCCGCTTGAAGGAACTCCTGCTGCGCTACGCTTCGACGGATTCGGCGGAGATCATTGCACGCACGATGGAAGCGGTGGTCACCTGGACCGGTTCTTCGGAATTACAGGATGACATGACCATGCTGGTGGCACGCCGCGTATGAAGGTCCTTACCGCGGCACAGATGCGCGAGGTGGACCGGCGTACCATCGAAGCCGGCATTCCAGGCATTGTCCTGATGGAGAACGCCGGTCTTCGTGTGGTCGAGTTCCTCGAAGAGCGCTTCGCTCCCCTGGCCGCGCAACGCATCGCAGTGCTTTGCGGCAAAGGGAACAATGGCGGTGACGGAATGGTGGTGGCGCGCCAGCTTTGGACGCGGTTTCGGCCCGCCGCTCTCGATGTCGTTCTGTTGGCGGATCCCCAGGAACTGAAGGGCGACGCCGCAACCAACTTCCGCATGCTTCAGGTTTGCGGCTGCCCGGTTGTGCGCGAAATCCCGGCGCGGGCGCGGCACGCCACGCTCGTGGTTGATGCGCTGCTGGGCACGGGGGTCACTGGCCCAGCCAGCGGACCGGCGCTGGAAGGAATCCGCCAGATCAATTCCGGGTTTCCGCTGGCGCGGGTGGTGGTGGCCGTGGATATTCCCTCCGGCATGCCCAGCGATTCGGCCGCGCCGGCTGGCGAAATTGCGCGCGCCGATCACACCGTGACGTTTACCTCGCCGAAAGTGGGACAGGTGTTGCCGCCCAACTGCGATGGGGTAGGCGAACTGCTGGTTCGGCCGATCGGCAGCCCGCCGGAGCTTTATGAAAACGACGATGGCATATTCCTTTCCCTGATCGAACCAGCCATGTTTCGCGCATTGCTTGCGCCGCGCCCGCGCTCGGGGCACAAGGGAACGTTCGGGCACGTTTTGGTGGTGGCCGGTTCCCGCGGGAAGACGGGCGCGGCTGCCATGAGCGGAATGAGCAGCCTTCGCGCAGGGGCGGGATTGGTGACGGTCGCTTCTTCACGGAGCGCAATCCCGGTTATTGCAGGCCATGCGCCGGAACTCATGACGGAGCCGCTCGAAGAGAACGAAGCCGGGGGCATCTCGCGGAATGCCGCGGTCGAACGCCTGGCGGAGGGCGTGACTGTGATCGCGATGGGGCCGGGGATGGGCCGGCATCCCGATATCGAAGCGCTGGTGACTCGTGCCGCGAGTCAGTTATCACAGCCAATGGTGTTGGATGCTGATGCGCTCACTCATAAAATTTACGGCGAAGGAAAGCTGCGCATTCTGACGCCGCATCCAGGGGAAATGGCGCGTTTGAGCGGAAAGAACACTCAAGAGGTGCAAGCCGACCGCGTGGGGGTTGCTCGCGCTTTCGCTGTGGAGCACGGGGTTGTGTTGGTGCTGAAAGGACAGCGCACCGCCATTGCGTTTCCGGATGGCGCGGTGTGGATCAATCCGACCGGCACTCCCGCATTGGGCACTGGCGGCACGGGAGACGTGCTGACTGGCCTGATCGCAGGTTTTCTGGCGCAATTCCCCGAGCAGCCGCGTGAGGCGGTTGCGGCGGCCGTTTATCTCGGCGGACTCGCCGGCGAGATCGGCGCTCGCGAGCTGGGCGAAAAGTGCCTGCTCGCGACGGACCTGCTCCGCTACCTGCCGCGCGCGATGGAGGAGTGTGCCGGTCTACCGCACGGCGTCTGAAGAAGAGACGATTCTACTTGGTGAACGCCTGGCGGCTGAGTTCCCCAAGCGCCGGATCGTTTTGCTCATCGGCCCGTTGGGAGCTGGCAAAACCACGCTAGCCAAGGGGATCGTAAAAGGGCTCGGGGCCGCATCCCCCGATGAAGTCTCCAGCCCCACGTTCACTCTGATACACGAATATGGAAGCGAAGGCCGAGTCTTTCATATCGACCTGTACCGTCTTGACGAGGCGCGGGAGCTCGCCACGCTCGGGTTGGAAGATCTCTTCGAGCGCGAGGCCATCGTGCTCATCGAGTGGGGCGAGCGCTTCCCGCAGATTCTCCCGCCCCAACGCACGGAAATCTCGATTCGGCCGGGCGCGAATGACGAGCGTGAAATCGACGTGCGGGCGATCGCCTGACGGTTACTGCTTCTTCTTACCGCCGCCGGGCGCCGGACGGTCGGCCGTGGAAGGCGGCACCATGTTCTTCAAACGCATGTAGACGGCGATGGAGCCGTACATTTCGTTATCGTGCTGCACGTTGAAAGAGAGCGCGCCGAACCTCGTACGGTCACGCCCGAACATTTTGATCATCTGTGCGCCGCTCGCGTCGGTCAGGTCGTTATAGATGCCGTCGCAATAGTCGAACGACTCCTTGAGGGCGGCCATCAGATCGGCCTTGGAGGTCTTGGCGCCGGCTTCGCCGCGCTTCTGTTCGCCTTTGGCCGCTCCGCACAGAGCGAGTTGCACGTCAGCAGTATGACCAATAAGCTGGCCGAACGTTCTGGGCTCCCCTTCCGGCTTGAAATTGTAGTCGGCGTCGGATACGCGGTCCGCGGCTTTAGTCAAATCCGTCTTTACTGCGTTGTAATCCTGTTTCAATTCCGTGCTCAGCGGGTTCTGCGCCTGCAGAGCCGAAGCCCCTAAAATCGCAGCTAGGGCAATCATCGTAAAGTATTTCATCTTTGCTCCTTGGTTTCAGATGGACGGGTTCCCTAATATTCTACTTGAGGGTGATCTTCACTTCAGCCGTGTACAGCATCGTGCGGTCATTATCGCGCGCGGCCCACTTCAGCAGAGTCTTCAGACTGGGAGTAAGCCGCCCGTTGAAAACTTCGCGGCCGTTGGCGACCACTTTCACCGGCTGCTTGAAATCGAATTTGTCCGGTGAGAGCAGCAAAGTGAATGCTGCGACCCCCATGGTGGCGGCCTGCACCGTGTTGCCGTTCCTCTGCAGGTCGACACGCCCCGTGGACTTCAGGCGGCGGAACAGCGGTCCTTCCTCGTCGCCGAACGATGGCTCCTCGGCACGCGCCACCAGATTGACATCAGGCAGTTCCTTTGCCTCGCCTGACGCCGTGCCGAACTGGTCGATCACGAGCCAGTGCGCGCGATTGTGGGTCAGGTCGGCGGCCTGCCATGTGAGCTGGTCTGGGTAAGGATCCCGAGGATGTTCGGTGACGAACTTCTCGAAAGTGTCCTTGATATCCGGCCACCAGCGCGTGTTATGCTCGCCCTCGGGCTGCGGATGGTAATCGATAGTGACACCCTTGGCCATCAGGTGGCGCGTGAAGGGCTCGACAATCGACGTCGGATATAACCGGTCTCGCCCGCCGTTCACCACAAATAGCGGTTTGTTGCGGAGGTTGTTGGGAAAGATCCGGCCGTCGTCGATTTCGTTATTGGAGAGGACCATGATCCAGCCGTTCAAAGGCAAAAAGCTGGCATATGGAGTGGTGTCCCGCATGGCAATGTAATACGCGCCCGTAGCGCCATCGGACACGCCCGCGACCGCCACACGGTTTTCGTCGATGTTATAGGAACGCTTGAGCGAGTCTACGATCGCGCTCAGATTCAGCACCTGGTCGTTGTCCCACCAGGGAGCATCCTGCCAGGCATAGGGCAAAACGTAGATCTGCTCGGCGCCCGCAAGGTTGCCGATTTCCCCGCTGCCCCGCGGCTTGTTGTCGGTACGCGCGCCGATACCGCCGTGGAGTTGAAAACGGACCTGATAGCGTCTGGCTGGAGCGTAGTCCGCCGGAACGTTGACCGCGTAGAAGTGCTCAATGCCGTCCTCGGTGCGGTTGCGCAGCTGCAGGACACCAGTCTTCTGGGGGCCGTAGTTTCGTCCCTGCTTCACCCGCTGCAGGGCCTCCTCCAGAGTCACGCCGCTCCTCTCGATCCCTTCCACGAGGCGCGCAGCCTCAGCCGGGGAAGCGGCAGCCCAGAACTTCTCGAAGGCGGCATCGATCTTAAGAGTTCGCGCTGTTTGCGCATACGCGGCGGACATCGCCACCAGTACGGCAGCGGGGAGCCAGCGCCACACGCATCGCAGTTTCGCCATGAGGCCAAGTATAGAACAAAGGGTTGATGGCGCGGTCTAACCTCGTATATACACAAAGCTCCATGCCCAACGAGAGTTAAGTCCCGGCCGGGTGCTTGTCCTGCCTACCTTTGGCGTGTGACGATGGGGTGGGAAACTCAATGCAGAAGGCATACGTGAAAAAAGTCGAAGGCGCGTATCGGGTCGGAGACACTCGCGTGTCTCTCGATTCCCTGGTGTACCTTTTTCGTGAGGGGATGTCGGCGGAGAGCATGGTTGATAGCTATCCGGCATTGACCCTTGAACAGGTACATGGGGCGCTAGCGTTTTATCTCGCGAACCAAAAAGAAATTGACAGGCACCTTGCCGAAGGACAGCGCGCCGCGGAGCTGCACCACTGCCAATCGAAACAAACCAACGCCGAACTGATTGCCAAGCTCCAACGGGCGCGGAATGCGAGTCAGATTCCAGGCGGACGCTGACTTGGATGGACGGATCCTGCGTGGAATAAGACGAACTGCGCCCGAGATCGACATCCGCACTGCTGCTGATGCCGGTGTGGCGGGTTTGCAAGACCCAGAAGTGCTGCGCATTTCCGCCGACTCGGGGCGCATACTCGTCAGCCAGGACCGGCACACGATGCCTGGACACTTTTCCCGCTTCTCGGCTCGCACTCAGACCCCTGGAGTGATCCTACTGCGCGAGGCTATTTCCATCTCGACTGCGATTGAAGAGATCGTTCTGATCTGGAGCGCGAGCGAGGCCGCGGAGTGGATCGGCCGGCTTGTTTGGATTCCGCTTTGAGTACAAGCCAGGCATTTGCTCGGCACGCCGTTAAAATAATCCCTGCTCACGCTATAATCTCTTGCATGAGGGTATGGCTTTTCGCCGCTGCCGCAATTAGTGTGTTCGGCCTGGCCCTCTGGGCGGCCGACCAGGTGCCGGTACCGTCCGCCGTGAATCCCGCCGAGGAGCAGGCGCGCATTCTCGTCGATGTGACCCGCGTGAATATGCTATTCACCGTCACCGACAAAAAGGGCCGCTTCATTACGGACCTCAACAAGGACGATTTCGAGGTCATCGAAAGCAAGAAGCAGCAGATAATCCAGGAATTCACGGCGGAGTCCGACCTGCCGTTGCGTCTTGCCATTCTCGTGGACACCAGCAATAGCATCCGCGACCGGTTCCGGTTCGAACAGGAAGCAGCCATCGACTTTATCAACAGCGTCGTTCACACCGGTGTGGACAAGGCCATGGTGGTCAGCTTCGATTCCTCCGCGGAGTTGATTTCCGACCTGATTGACGACAAGGAGAAACTTGGCCTGGCAGTCCGCGGTCTCCGGCCCGGAGGGGGAACGGCGCTGTACGATGCCATCTTCTTTGCCTGCCGCGACAAACTGCAGCAGGATCAGCCGCGCCATAAATTCCGAAGGGCCATGGTAATCCTGACCGATGGCGAGGATAACGAGAGCCGCTATACGCGCGACCAGGCCCTGGAGATGGCGCAAAAAGCCGACGTCGTGATTTACACCATTTCCACGAACATCAGCCACAACGAAACCGAAGGCGATAAGCTTTTGCGGTACCTGAGCCAGGAGACCGGGGGGCACGCGTTTTTTCCATTCAAGGTCGAGGACCTAGCCCAGTCCTTTGAGAATATCGCCAATGAACTCCGGCACCAGTACAACGTCTTCTACCGGCCGGAACCTCTTAAGACCGACGGCTTGTACCACACGGTGGATCTGCGTGTAAAAGGCCGCAAGGATCTGATCGTGCGGGCGCGCAAAGGCTACTACGCTCCCAAAATGTAGGGCGGCCACCGCTTACAATAGATGATTCATGGATGCCCAACGCAGGCGCCGCCTGGAAATGGCCGCCGGAGCCGGTGTGTGCGCCTCAGCCGCCTTCATGGCCTGGGCTGTGAGGGGAAGATCGTCGGGAGTTTTTGGTCCCTCCGTCTGGCGGGGTAGCCGCGACCGCCGCGCCATCGCGCTCACTTTCGACGATGGGCCCAGCGAACAGACTCCGGAAATCCTCAAGATTCTCAACTCTTACAGTGTACCGGCTACCTTCTTTCAATGCGGCGCCAACGTCGAACGACTGCCCGATGTAGCGCGCGCCGTACATGACGCCGGCCACGCCATCGGCAATCACAGCTTCAGCCACCCCATGTTCTCGTTCGAGCGGCAGCGATTTATCGAGCGGGAGCTTCGCCTCACTCAGGAAATTATCGAACATCGCACGGGAACGCGGCCAGTGTGGTTCCGGGCTCCTTACGGGGTACGCTGGTTTGGGCTCAGCCGGGTGCAGCGGCGTTTGCGCCTGACCGGCGTCACATGGACGGTAATCGGCTATGATTGGAAGCTAAAGGCCGACGCGGTCGTGAGGCGTTTGGCGGGCGGCGTTTCCAACGGCGCCATTCTGTGTCTTCACGACGGGCGCGAGTTGCGCGCCAACCCGGATATCGGCGTAACGCTAGAATCCGTCCGGCGCCTGGTTCCCTTGCTGCTCGACCAGGGTTACAAGTTTGAAACGATAGGCCGACTGATATGTCCGAACAACTGACGGAGCGCGTCCTCAAAGTCATTGCTGCTTCCAAGCGTATTCCCCTCGAACAGGTAACGATCGACAGCGAATTTCAACAATTGGGTATCGATTCCATGGATGCGGTCGAGATCCTGTTTGCGCTCGAAAACGAATTCGACATTTCGATACCCGACGAGGACGTGCGCAACGTCCGGAACGTGCGGCAGATGGCTGAGGGCATCGAGAAACTGGTCGCCGCCAAAGCGGCGCAACCGGCGGACGCCGCGGCCAGCCAATAACCCATGCGCCGTGTCGCGATTACGGGTATGGGCGCCATTTGCGCGCTGGGGCGCAACGTCTCCGAATTCGAGGCCGCGCTCCGTTGCGGACGTTCGGGGATCGGACCCCTCGAGTCCACCGATTGTTCCCAGTTGCGCTTTCAGAATGGCGCCGAGGTGCGAGGATACAGCCATACCCCCTACTTTGACGACCGGCGCGCCGATTTTATCGATCGTTTCGCGCAATTCGCTGTCATTGCGGCGCGCGAGGCCGTGGCCTGTGCCGGAGTGGAATGGACGCCGGCGAGGCGCGAGTCCGCTGTCATTATCACCGGCTCTTGCGTCGGGGGACAAAGCACCGAAGATATCGGTTTCCAAGAAGTGTATAAACTGGGTCACAACCGCGTTCATCCCCTGACCATACCCAAAACCATGGCGAACGCCGGCGCCAGTCACATTTCCATGGAGTTTGGCATCACCGGACCCAGCTTCACGATTTCTACGGCCTGCTCCTCGGCCGCGCATGCCATCGGACAGGCGTTTTGGATGGTCCGGACGGGTATGACCGACCTGGCTCTGACGGGCGGTAGCGAAGCCCCCTTCAGCTTCGGGATTCTAAAGGCTTGGGAGGCCATGCGCGTGGTTTCGCCCGATACCTGCCGACCTTTTTCGAAAGACCGGCGCGGAATGATTCTCGGTGAAGGCGCCGCCATGTTTGTGCTCGAGCCGCTGGAGGCGGCGCAGGCTCGTGGGGCGCGGATCCACGCAGAACTGGTGGGATTCGGAATGTCCGCGGATGCCTGCCATATTACGCAGCCCTCGGCGGAAGGCGCTGCGCGCGCCATGCGCGGCGCCTTGCGGGACGCCGGCCTGTCCCCGGAGCAGATCGGCTATATCAATGCGCACGGCACGGCCACGCCGGCGAATGACATCAGCGAGACGGCTGCCATCCGCCAGGTTTTTGGAATTCACGCAGACCGCCTTGCGGTGAGCTCCACTAAATCGATGCATGGGCACGCGCTTGGAGCAGCCGCGGCGCTGGAGTGCCTCGGCGCCACGCTCGCCCTACGTGATGGTTTTCTGCCGCCCACCGCGAACTTTACCGAGCCGGATCCCGAATGCGATCTGGACGTGGTTCCGAATCACGCCCGCCACGCCGAGGTGGAATATGCACTCTCCAATTCGTTTGCGTTCGGTGGATTGAACGCCGTGCTGGCGCTGCGGAAGGTTGGATGATGCCTGCCGAACTGGTCTGCTTCGAAGAGAAGTGCCGCGCGCGATATCCCATCACGGAAGTCATTTATAACTGCCCGCAATGCGGCGGCCTGTTGGAGGCTGCTTATGACCCGCCCGAACAATCGGCCCTGATGCTGAAACGCATCTGGCGCGAGCGGCGTACTTCCAATGCGCCGCTCGACCAAAGCGGCGTCTGGCGCTACCGGGAACTGATCCCGTTCCTCTCCACTTATAACTGCGTAGTCACACTGCGCGAAGGCAACACGCCGCTTTTGGAATCGCGACAGGCCGCCCAATATGGCGGGTTGGACCGTCTGGTTTTCAAACACCAGGGTTTCAATCCGACAGGCTCTTTCAAAGACAACGGGATGACATGCGGCGCCGCACAGGCGCTCCGGCTCGGCATGACGCGGGTTGCGTGCGTCTCTACGGGGAACACCTCCGCTTCCATGGCGGCGTATGCGAGCGCCGCGGGGCTGCAGCCCATCATCTTTATCCCACACGGAAACATTTCCTACGGGAAACTCGCGCAGGCTTTGGAATACGGCGCACGCACTCTCCAGGTGGAAGCGAATTTCGACCAAATCCTGGCGCTGGTCCGGAAACTCGCGGAGCGGCTGGGTATCTACCTGCTGAATTCGATCAATCCGTTCCGTATCGAAGGCCAGAAGACCATCATGGCCGAGTTGCTCGATCAGCGAGAGTGGCGCGCGCCGGATTGGATCGTGTTGCCGGGCGGAAATCTCGGCAACACATCAGCTTTTGGCAAGGCTCTGCGAGAGATGAAAGAGTTGGGTCTGATTGATCGTCTGCCGAGGCTGGCCGTTATCCAGGCGGAAGGCTCCGCACCTTTTTACGAATTGATGCGGCACCGCCGGAGGACGCGTCTTCCCGCCGTCGAGCACCCGGAGACCCTGGCGACTGCAATCAAAATCGGCGATCCTGTCTCCTGGCCGAAGGCCCTCCATGAGGTGACCACTTCCGAAGGCGTCGTGGAGAAGGTGAGTGAACAGGAGATTGCCGACGCCAAAGCCGTGATCGGCCGCTCCGGGATTGGATGCGAACCGGCTTCCGCGGCGACTCTCGCCGGAATCCGAAAACTAACCGCCGCCGGTATAATGGCCGCGGATTCTGATGTGGTCGCTGTTTTGACCGGACATGTATTAAAGGACCCGGACTATATCTATCGGTATCACACTGGAGAATTGAAAGCTCCGGATGGTTCGCCCATCGCTTCGCATCTAGGGAACCAACCACTGGTCGTGCAAAACGATGCCGATGCAATTGCCAGAATTATCGGAAGTTAGCGAGCAAATCACCACAAATGCGGGTAAGCGATAGCCCCACGTACCAAAACTCCGATTCGGCATAGGGAAATTCCTTACTTTCCTATTGTATTAGATTATAGGTTCTGGTACATCTGTACCTATGATCCTAAAGAAAGCCTCCCCCGATTCCGGCAGCTACTCCCAGAAAGAACTGGAGCTACTATACGCTCGCCGCATGGCGATCGATGCCGTGATCCGCTCCCTCGAGAAATACGACCGGTACCGGGCTAAAGCCGAGCAGTTGCGCAAACTGAAAACAGCCTAATTGGATCATCGCCTACCGCAAGGCGGCTTGAACGCGCGCCGTGAGTTCCGGTTCAGTCACTGCTCCCGGATGGTAATACCGGACTATGCCTGTCCGGTCGATCAGCACCAGAGTCGGAGTCGTGCTTGCACCGTAGGCTTGGAAGTTGACGGCGCTCAGAGGAGTGGGCATACCGGCGAGCGGAGCATAATATTGGCGCCGGATTTTTTCGATGTACGGCTTTTCTACGTCCGGCCCGGCTGGTTCTCCTCCCTGCACGTACCCGTAGAATTTGGTGGGGCCAATTACCTTCAGACCTTGCGCGCGAAAGCGCCGCTCGACGGAAGCAATAATGGGAACATCCGCCTTGCAGTCGGGACACCAATGCGCCCAGAAAAAGAGCACCACGGCGTTTCCTTTGAGCGCCGCGAGATTTACGCCTTCGAGCGGCGGCGCGGGTTTACCCTCCAGACTGAGCAGGTTGATGTTCTTCCGGATGCGTTCCGTGAGCGACGTGCCGCCCCAGGTCTTAAGCTGCTCCTGCAGATAGACGACGGCTTCCGCGGTTTGGCTGCGTGCCGCCAGTACGTTCGCATGCACTTCGATCGCGGCCCCGATGGCTGTGGGAAGCCACGGGTCGGCGTCAACACGGCGCATACCGAGCACCCGCATCGCCATCGCTCGCGCCTCTTCGGCGTAGGCATCGGCCTTGCCGGTCTGCCGCGCTGCGAGCGAGCCACGCGCCAGCCATGACAGGGCAGCAGCTATTTCCGCGGTACCGCCCTGCCTGGCCTGAGCGGCTCGTACCATCTTCTCCGCCGGCGGCAGATCCCCATGCGCTACCAGAGCATGCACATCATCCTCCAGGGAAGCCCAGACCTGGGAGGAGGCGAGCGCGATCAGGATGCCGGCGCGCAGAAGCATAGAAGGCTACAGGAGCGAATTGATGTACGAGGTAAGCTTCGGATCGTTCCAGGCGACTTCCTCGGCAAACTTGCGCAACACCCGCCCGTTGGCGTCGATGATGTACGACTCGGGATAAATGAACGTGCCGTAGTCCTCGTGGATCTTGAAGTCGCGCGCCGTGAGGAACGCCGGACGGAACCGATCGAGGAATTTCTGGTATGCTCCGGCGTCCTTGTCTACGCTTACTGCCAGCACCACTACGCCTTTGCTCGCATATTGTTGCGCGAACTGGCTAAGCGAAGGAGTCTCATCCACGCAGGGAGGGCACCAGGTAGCCCAAAAATTCAGGACCAACAGCTTGCCGCCGAAATTGGGCACCGAAACGCTGCGGCCGTTTTCGGCTGTAATGGTAAATTCCGGCGCCCGGTCCCCCGCAACCACTACGTGTTCGTGAATGGAGGCGTATAGGACGTACACCAAAGCAACGGTGAGCAACCCGATGCCTACCCGCAGAAACCGATCGATTTTGACGGTATGCATGCCGGAAAACTATAATTTTATTGTATCCCGCAAATCGCCGGCGGTCCGGCGCAAAGAAGAGCCGATGATTATTACCCGCAAAATCGAGTTTTCGGCTTCCCATGTCTGCCGTAAGCCGGAACTCTCGGAGGAGGAGAACCGGAGACTGTTCGGTTTGGCGGCCAATCCACAAGGGCACGGACATAACTATGTGGTTGAGGTCAGTGTGGAAGGCCAACCCGATCCGGTGACCGGGATGGTCCTGGATCTCAAGGAACTGAAAGATGTTTTGACCCGCGAGGTGGTAACGCCGTACGATCACCGGTTCCTGAACTATGAAGTGCCGCCGTTTGACCGGATCGTTCCCACGGCGGAAAACATCGCGCACGATATCTGGAAACGACTGGAGCCTCATCTGGTGGGCGATCGGCGCAAGTTGCGGCAGGTCCGCGTCTACGAAACGCCCGATCTTTATGTGGACTACTTCCAGGAGGACGTGTGTTCCGGGTAACGCGCCGCTACCACTTCGCCTCCTCGCACCGTCTGCATTCGCCGGAACTGAGTGAGGAAGAGAATCAGAAAATCTACGGAAAATGCAACAATCCGTACGGGCACGGGCACGATTATGTGCTCGATGTCAGCGCCTGTGGCCCGCTGGACAGTGCCGCCGGCCGTGTGCTGGATACCCGGCTGATGGACGACCTGGTGGAGCGCCTGGTGCTCCATCCTTTCGATCACCGGAATTTGAACACTGAGGTGCAGTGGTTCATGCCCGTCGTTCCCACATCGGAGAACCTGGGGCGGGAGATCTGCCGGCGCCTGAAACACAATTGGAACTCGACGTTTCCGGACGAATGGCCGCGGCTAGAAAAGGTCCGAATCGAGGAGACACCCCGGAACATCTTTGAGGTTAGGGCCGATGAGATCGAATAAGGCAATTGTCAAAGTACTGCCGGCGCAGCAGAAAGAGAACAGCATTGCGCCCCTCGTCGAGGAGATCCTCGCAAAACTGGGCGAGGACCCGAGGCGCGAGGGACTGGCGCGCACGCCGCAGCGCGTAGATCAGGCGCTGAAGTTCCTCACCAGCGGCTACGAAATGGATGTGCGCAAGATTGTCAACGACGCGCTCTATGAAGTGAAGTACGACGAAATGGTGGTGGTGAAGGATATTGAATTCTTCAGCCTCTGCGAACATCACCTGCTGCCGTTCTTCGGCAAAGTTCATGTCGCCTATTTGCCGCGCAACCGCGTGATCGGGCTGAGCAAGATTCCCCGGATCGTGGATGTGTTCGCGCGGCGCCTGCAAATCCAGGAGCGTCTCACGCAGCAAGTCGCGCAAACGATTCAGGAAGCCATCGACCCGGTCGGCGTGGGCGTGATTTGCGAAGCGCGCCATTTCTGCATGATGATGCGCGGCGTGGAAAAGCAGCATTCCGGCGCCATGACCAGCGCCATGCTGGGCGCCTTCCGCGACAAGAAGAAGACTCGTGATGAGTTCCTGTCGCTGGTGAATCACAGGGGTAACGGGTTCTAAGCAGCGGTTTCACGCCCGGTCTAAAATACAAGACATGCCGAAAAATTTGGAAATCGCAGGGCGGAGTTTCCGCTCGCGCCTCGTGGTGGGTACCGGGAAGTATCGGTCCTTCCAGGAAATGCAGCGTTGCCACGAGGCCTCCGGGGCGGAAATGGTCACCGTGGCCGTTCGGCGGGTGAACCTCACTGACCGCTCCAAGGAGTCGTTACTCGATTACATCGACCGTTCGAAACTGTTCATCCTGCCCAATACAGCGGGCTGTTATAACGCCGATGACGCTGTCCGTACCGCCATGCTGGCACGCGAAGTGGGATTGTCGAACTGGGTAAAGCTCGAAGTGATCGGCGACGAGAAGACCTTGTTCCCGGACAATGCCGGGCTGCTGGAGGCCACCCGCATCCTGGTGAAGGAAGGCTTCGTCGTGCTGCCTTATACCAACGACGATATCGTGAACGCGCGCAAACTGATTGAAGCCGGAGCCGCGGCGGTGATGCCTCTGGCGGCGCCGATCGGTTCTGGACTGGGAGTGCAGAACCCGGCCAACCTGCGGATACTTCGCGAAATGATCACGGAAGTGCCGCTGATTGTGGACGCGGGTGTCGGGACGGCATCGGATGCCGCGATTGCCATGGAATTGGGGGCTGACGGCATTCTCATGAACACGGCAATCGCCGCGGCGGAAGATCCGGAGCGCATGGCGCGCGCCATGAAGCTGGCGGTGGAAGCCGGACAACTGGCCTACGAAGCGGGCCGCATGCCCAAGAAGCTTTATGCCTCGGCCAGCAGCCCCCTGGCGGGCGTGGTGGGAGGCTGATCTTCTACCGTTTGCCCAGCGCTTTTTCGATCACCGCTTCGCGCTCGCCCTTGGACCAGCGTTCGTGAATCTCCTGATCGCTGAGGCCCGCGATGCGCCCCACTAACAGGAAAGGACGCAACGCGTAGCCTAATGACTCCCAGCGTGCCATCTCCACCAACGATGGAAGGGCCTGCGTCCGCATCTGGTCGAGGGCGGCCCGGTTCTCATGGTCGGTTAGCGTGATCAGCAAATCCGCCGCCTGCAAACGGTCGCTCAGCACGATGGAATTCAACAGCTCGACCGGCCAGGTCGGCGTCAGGCGGCTTTGCAGGCCCGGTTCCCCTTGCGCAAAGACCGCGATCGCGCGGAGCGACCGCAGGGCATTGCTGCGGACAGCTTCATCCGGATCCTGCATGGAGTATTGCAAATCGTCGATCACTTCCTGCTTGCTGGGGGCGTAACCGATTACAGCGGCTGCCACGGCGCGTTCCTCCGGATCGGAGCCGTTGCGCAGCACTTCCCGCAATTCGGGGAGGTGCCCGGCCGCATAGTCACCGAATTTTTCCTCGAAGCCGCGCGCCTCCGCATCCGAAATGAGCGGGCGTTCCGGCCCTGTGGCGCTGGCCGCATTCTTCCTCTGGGCGGCGCGCTGCACCGTGGCCAGAAATTGCTGGTAGGTCGCGGCCAGCCCTTCAGGCAGTGCGGCGCTGCCCGCGGGATCAGAGTGGAACGCAACGTGGGGTCCGTCCTTCTCTTCGATGCCTACGAACAATAGCGCGTCCGGGCCCTCGCAGCAAACCGCTTCCACGCGCGCGCGGATCACACCCGAAATTTCTGACAGCCGGTCTTCCAGGTCTCCTTTAGAGGGCGGCAGCGTCTCTCCGGCTCGCAGCCTGCCGGAACGCATAATCCGTTCGGCCGTGAGCTTTCGAAGCCCATAAACATTCACTTCGCGCACGCGCGGCACCGTAGTGGCCGCCCACGCCACGCCGGCAATCAGGATCAAAGCGGCTGGTTTCATGCTTGCTGTTGCGCCAATGGACCGATTACCGGCAGGACCACGGTCTTTCCCTGGTAGGCCGTCACGATCATATAGATCCAGAGAATGAAAAAGGCGGACCCGGCAAGCGGCGAGAGAAAGTAAAGCCGCATCATTCCGAACAGAATATTGATTGCGGACACAACCACGATCCAGGCCACAAACAGAAAGATCGCCTGGAAAGCGTGAAAGCGGATGGTCCGGTTGCGGTTATAAGGTTGGAGAACCAGGAAGAGAATCCCCGTGATGATCGTAAGCACGTAACATAGCGCGCTAGCCACGTTATCGGTCAACCCCGCGCCGCTCGCGAGCGGCGGCGGTTCCGGACCCGCAGGCTGCGCCGAGGCCGGTGGGACATCTCCCGCGACGGGTGTTCCACACTTGGCGCAAAACCGCCCTTCGACCTGCGCGCCACAATTTGCACAGAACGGCATATCCATCTCCAGCGGAGGCCGGAAGCTCCGGCCGCCTGTCCGGTCCGTAGCTTATCGCCCTGGCGGACCGAGCACAAGTAAGGGAATCAACGCACCGGCAATGGCGCCAATGATGAGCGCCGGGCCACCAACTCCGAATACGGCCACCAGCAGCCCGGCCAGGGAGCCGATACCGGCTCCCACTACAGCCATCATGATTCTTTTGGCCATCAGGGGTTGTCTCTCTTACGATAGCAGGCGGCGGCGGCCAGACCGTCAAGGAAGCGTCGCGCCACAATGTCAGTATGAGAGCCTGCATTCTGGAAGCACCGGCGCCGGTCGAATCCAAGCCGCTGCGGATGGTGGAGTTGGCCACGCCCACCCCTTCCGGCAAACAGGTATTGGTACGGGTGCAGGCTTGCGGTGTTTGCCGCACAGATCTGCACGTGGTCGAGGGCGAATTGCCTCCACGCAAAGCTCCGGTTGTTCCAGGCCACCAGGCAGTGGGAATCGTAGACGCCTGCGGCCCGCTGGCGACGCGGTTCCGCCCCGGGACGCGCGTGGGGATCCCGTGGCTCTATCAGACCTGCGGGGTGTGCGAATACTGCCGAGCCGGCCGGGAGAACCTCTGCGAGAGGGCCTCCTTCACGGGATGGATGGTGGATGGCGGATATGCGGAATACGCGATCGCACCCGAGGATTTCGTCTACGAATTGCCGGAAAGCTTCGGCAACCTGCATGTCGCGCCGCTGCTGTGCGCCGGGATCATCGGGTTCCGCACGCTCCGGTTATCCGGGATCGAACCGGGAGGCAGACTGGGGATGTACGGATTCGGCGCCGCAGCCCATGTCGCGATCCAAGTGGCGCGGCATTGGAACGTGGAGGTTTATGCCTTCACGCGCGATGAGCGCCATCGCCGGCTGGCTTTGGATCTAGGCGCGGCATGGGCCGGGGGCGCAAACGAATCGCCCCCCGGGAAGCTCGACGCAGCCTTGATCTTTGCGCCCGCGGGTGAATTGGTTGTCGCAGGTCTTCGCACGCTTAAGCGGGGCGCTACAGTCGCCGTGGGGGGCATCCACATGAGCCCTATACCGTCGTTTCCGTACGATCTTCTATACCACGAACGTGTCATTCGCAGCGTCGCCAACAACACGCGCCGCGACGGTGAGGACTTCTTGCGCATCGCCGCCGAGATTCCAATCCGCACCGAAGTACGCGAGTTCCCACTTGCGGAAGCCAACGAGGCCCTGTATGCGCTCAAGAACGATGCGATTCGCGGGGCGGCCGTCTTACGGGTGTGACGTACCGGGCACGATGTAGACCTTCTCGCCGGGATGCACAAGCTTCAAGCGCTGGCGAATCTCGAGTTCCTGCTGGACGGCATCGTCACCCAGGCGCTGGATATGCTCGCGCATCCTTTCGTTCTCCTGCGCCAGCCCGGCATTGCGTTTTTCCATCTGCTCGATCTGGCGCTCTTTGGCTAGGAGCGCTGGGACGCCTTTGGGACCACGCAACGTAAAAAATGCATAACTGATCACGAGGAGAAACGCGACGAGATATCCGAATCGCGACAGTGAACGGTTCATGAAACCAGCCCGGAAAATAATGTTAGCATTGCGTTCGCATATTCGTTGCTGATTTTTTTCGATGACCGATAAAATTGTTGTCTTGAGCACCTGTGCTTCCGAAGAAGAAGCCGAGAGACTGGCGCGCACGCTGGTGGACCAGCGTCTGGCCGCCTGCGTCAACGTGATTCCGCGAATGAAGAGTTATTACCGGTGGCGCGGAGCGCTGGAAACGGCGGAGGAGTGCCTGCTTTTAATTAAGTCGTCGCGCGAGCGCTTTGCGGAATTGCGGACCACGCTGGAAAAAGCTCACTCTTACGAGGTCCCGGAGGTTCTGGCGCTTCCCGTGGTGGAAGGCGCGGCCAACTATCTGAACTGGCTGCAAACCAGCCTGGCGGCGGAGGAGCCTTAGTGGGGCCGCGACGCGGCCGTTCCGGCCTGGCCGAGGGGCTAGCGCTGATCTTCGATATGGACGGGGTTCTGGTGGATTCCAACCCGGCGCATTGCCGTGCCTGGGAAGCGTTCAACCGGCAGTATGGCCTGGAAACCACCACGGCGATGCGCCGGAGCATGTACGGCAAGCGCAACGATGAAATCATCCGGGAATATTTCGGCCCGGACCTGCCGGCCGAAGAAGTAGCCGCTCGCGGGGCGGCCAAGGAGCGGCTTTACCGTGAGATGATCGCCGGCCATCTCGAAGAGATGCTGGTGCCCGGGGTGCGCGTGTTCCTCGAATTACACAGGGCCGATCCCATGGCCGTGGCCACCAATGCCGAGCCGCAAAATCTGGATTTCCTCCTGGACCACGCAGGCCTATGGCCGTACTTCCGCGTAGTAATGGATGGCCACCAGGTGCGTCACCCCAAGCCTCATCCTGAACTTTATCTGAAGACCGCGGAATTGCTGGGCATCGCCGCGGAAAACTGCATAGTGTTCGAGGATTCTTACTATGGAGTGGAGGCGGCGCTGGCGGCGGGAGCGCGAGTTATTGGGGTACTAACTACTCATGAGGACTTGCCCGGGGCGGCGTTAACGATCGATAATTTTGGCAACGGGGATTTGGCGCCATGGTTGTGTGCCCAAAGAGCGGTGTGAGGCGGGTGGCCTGCTGGGCGGCGCTCGGTGCGGCCTTGTGTCTCCCAGCGCCATCCCAAATCCGGCTTACGCTGGAGCAGGTCGGGGCGCGGCGCGCGCCCAATTTCACGCCGGCCTATCTCGGCCAGACGGTGGTTATCCGGGGAGTAGTGTCGGCGAGCGCTTTCCATTTTCTGGACTACACTTTGCTTGCTTTGGAGGATTCCCGGCGAGGCGCAGTGCTCCAGGTGGGTCCCGAAAGCCGCGCCCTGGAGGCCTACCAGCCTGGCGACGAAATCGACGTTGAGGGCATCGTTTCGGCGGTTGCCGGCATGGTCACAGTCATCCCCTCGGAAATTCGCGTCCTGGGCCGCACCACGCCACCCACTCCGCGCCAGCTGCCCATCGAAGAACTCGCGGGTTTCCCGCATCTCGGGCAGCTTGCCCGCACCCAGGGCACGGTCGTGGAAACACAGGACATGACCGCGGGTGTCGCGCTGATCGTTAGCGGCCGCAGGGAAAATTACAAGCTGTTCGTTCCGCACCCGGCAAATGTGCCGTCACCGAGTCTGGCGGGCTTTCGCAAAGGAGACAAAGTGGAAGCTATCGGTGTGGCGTTGCAGTATTGCCCCACGCCGCCCTACGACCACTGGTTCGAACTGTTGGTCAGCGATACTTCCCAACTCGTCCGGACCGAGAGAGGCGGGTCGTTTTCACCGGCCCTGATTCTGGCCGCGCTGGTCTCGTTATCGGTAATCGGACTGGTGTTCTGGAACCGCGAGCGGAGATTGCGGTCCCAGCGCGAGCGCTTGCGAAAGACTTATCAACTGGGTGAGGAGATACTGAGCGGTTCTTCCGGAGAAGCGATTCTCGCCGCGATTTCCGAAGGGCTGCCGCGTATTTTCGGAGTCAGCCGGGCGCACCTTTACGTCTACAACCGCGGCACCAAAGCCTTGGACGAGGTGATGGCCGGAAACCATCAACCCGTCTCGATTTCTCTCTCCGCTCCTCCGGGAGGCACGCAAGCCGGAGCCGTGGCCTGCTTCCATTACCGGACGCTGCTGGTGATCCCCGATATCGAACGCAGCCCCTTCCCGATTTCCACTGGCGGCGCGCAGAATTCGCCCAAATCGCTGCTGTTCGTTCCGATGCTGTCGCAAGGCGAGGTCGCGGGCGTGCTGGAGCTGGATCAGGACGATCGCGCGCGCGATTTCACCACCGACGAGCAGGCGCTGGCGCAGCACCTGGGAAACCAGATCGGCGTGGCGATCCGGCTGCTCGATCAGCGCTCGGTGCAGGAGCAGCTCTTCCGTACGGAAAAACTGGCCGCCGTGGGCCGGCTGATTTCGGGCGTGGTGAACGAACTGCAAACGCCCCTTTCCTCGATTTCGGAGTTAGCCAGCCGGGCCTTGGTCAAATGCCAGTCGTCGCCCAATGAGCGCGAGGTATCGGCCATCGCCGCGGAAGCGCAGAAGGCCTCGAGTATCGTATCGCGCCTGGTTTCCTTCGCGGCGGCGGAGCAGGGTGAAGCGCGCCCCGTGTGCATCAGCACGCTGCTGCGCAGTTTGATCGAATTCCGCGAACGGGACTGGAAGGCGTCGGGCATCCGGGTTCAGGACTTCACTTCCATCGAGCCTCTGTTCGTACTCGGATCGCACGGACAATTGGAACAGGCCTTTCTCACGCTGTTCGTGCACGCGGAGCAGTCGATGGCCCAGGCGCCGGAAAAAGCCATCACGATTCGCACCAGTATTCTGGCGAAACGTCTGCTCATTGAGATTGCGTTCACTGCGCCCGCGGGGACGCGGGCTCCGCAAGAGACCGCGGCCGTGCTTGGCGTCACGCGCAGTGTGATTGCGGGCCATGGCGGGGAAGTGCGCCTCGTGGAAAAGACCAGCGGGGAGCCCCGCTTTGAAGTGGAATTGCCGCTCACCTCACGCGAACGTGTGGGAACGGCGGCGCCCGCGAATCTTCCGGCCGCCAGAGACAGCAATCGCCGCATGACCGCGCTGGTGATCGAACCCGACGAGAGCGTACAGCGCCAGCTTCTGGCGATGATGGCGGCACGGGGTTATCGCGTAGTGCCCGTGGCCAACGCCGATACCGGTCTCGAACTGGCGCACCGGATGCGCTTCGACGCGGCGTTCTCTTCTGTCCACGCGCCGGGCCTGAACTGGGTGGAGCTCTCGGAGCGCCTGCAATCCCTCGTGGGCGCCTTCGTGCTCCTGGCCGATCATTACGATCCCGAACTCGCGGCCGATTTCGAAGGGGAAGGCCGGTTCGTGGTGGCCAAACCTCTCCAGGAGGCCGATATTGAGCGTGTGCTCAAGAGCATGGACTTAGTGACCGCCCGCAACGGCACAGGGTAGTGCAGCCATGCGTCGGCTCGTCATACGCCCCGGCGCCATCGGTGACTTGATCCTGTCGCTGCCCGCACTGGAAACGCTCCGTACCGGCTATCTGGAGGTTTGGGTGCGGGGGCCCAACGTGCCGCTGGTGCGATTCGCCGACCGCGTACGTTCCATCGCGTCCACCGGTCTCGACCTGCTCGGCATCGCGGACCCCCCGGCGGGCTTGCTCGATGAGCTGCGGGGATTCGACTCGATTGTCTCGTGGTATGGCGCCAATCGGCCGGAATTCTGCGAATCCATGGCGTCGCTAGGACTGCCCATTACGTTTCTTCCGGCTCTGCCCCCCAGGGAGGGTGATATTCATACGACCGATTTTTATCTGGACCAGGTCGGCGGAGAGCGCGGGGCCGTGCCGCGCATCCCGTGTGCCGTCGAACCGGGAGACTTCGCGGTCATTCACCCGTTTTCCAGCAGCCCCGGCAAGAATTGGCCGTTGGAGAAGTTCCGCGCCCTGGCGCGCGGCCTGGAACACACGATGAGCGTCCACTGGTGCTCCGGGCCGGAGGACCCGCCACTGGAGGGTTCCACCTACATTTCGGACCTGTACGAGCTGGGCTGTTGGCTCGGCCGCGCCCGTTTGTACATCGGCAATGACTCCGGGATTACCCACCTGGCAGCGGCCATGGGAACACCCGTGCTGGCGCTCTTCGGACCCACCGATCCTGCCGTCTGGGGCCCGCGCGGCCCTAACGTTCGCATTGCCAGGTGGGTCTAACATAGAAAGTGAGGTGTCGCTTTGCGAGCTTGGCCAGTTCTTTTCTTAGTCTGTTCGGCGGCGGTTGCCGACGACCGCGTTTTGGTGGATCGCGTCGGTACGACCGGCTTTATTCAACTGGAGGCGCCCAGTTTTGAGAAGTTGAGCCCACGGCAGCAGACGCTGGTCTACTGGCTGGAGCAGGCCTCGATCGCCATCGATCCAATCATCTACGATCAGAATTCGCGTTGCGGTTTACGTCAAAAGCGGCTGCTGGAAGCGGTAGTCACCTCGGGGGCCTCGCCCAAGATCGTGGACTTCACCAAGCTGTTCTGGAGCAACCGCGGCAACCACCATGACCAGACCGCCCAGAAGATTCTGCCGGATTTCACTTTTGAGGAATTGAAAGCGGCTGCCGGCCAGGCGCTACAGCGCGGGGCTTTCGCCGCGAATCCGTACGGGACTCCCGCCATCCGGAGCGAGGCCGATCTCGATAAGGAACTGAACGATCTGCGCGCTTCTTTCTTCGATCCGGCGTTTGAGCCCACTATCACGGCCAAGAGCCCGCAAGGCAAGCTCGATATCCTGCAATCGAGCGCGAACAACTTTTACTCCGGAGTAGATCTCTCCGATCTGAAGAACTTTAAAGAACTCCATCCGCTCAACTCACGGCTGGTAAAGGCCAAGGATGGAAAACTCGTCGAGGAGGTTTATCGTGCGGGCACTCGCGATGGCAAGATCCCTCCCGGCCTGTATGCGCCCTTTCTCGGAAAATCGATCGGATTTCTGCAAAAAGCGCGCTCGTACGCGGAGCCGGGGCAGGAAGCGGCCATCGATGCCCTGATCCGTTTTTACCAGACCGGCGACCCTGCTGAGTGGATCCGTTTCGGTATAGCGTGGGTGCAGAATAACCAGACCGTCGACTTTGCCAACGGCTTCATCGAGGTATACCGGGATGCCCGAGCCGCCAAGGGCACCTCCCAGAGCTTTGTTTCCATCACGGACCAGAAGATGAATCAGTTGATGGAGAAACTCGCGGCCAATGCGCAATACTTCGAAGACCGGGCGCCCTGGCTTCCGCAGTACAAGAAACAGGGAGTGAAGCCGCCAATGGCCAAGGCCGTGGAAACGATCATCGAAACCGGCGATTTCCACGTCAACACGGTTGGCGACAATCTGCCCAACGAAAACGAGATTCGGGAGAAATACGGCACCAAGAGCTTCCTGTTCACGGGCAGTTCCAGAGCGATCCGGCAGGCTAGCGGCCAGGGTGAGCTCGAAGAGTTCGCCGCATCGCCCGAGGAGATCGCTCTGGGACGGAAGTACGGCGAGGAAGCTTCCGATATGATGACCGCGCTGCACGAGATCATCGGCCACGGTTCCGGCAAGTTGAATCCGAAGTTTCAGGGCGGCACGGAATCGATCCTCAAGGAATACTTTTCTGCCATGGAGGAAGCGCGGGCCGATCTGATGGCGCTCTGGAACATCTCCGATCCCAAGCTGCGCGAGCTCGGTCTCGTTTCCAGCCCCGATGTCGCCAAGGCCATGTATCAGCGCTCCGTCCGTGTGGCCCTGACCCAGCTCCAGCGCATTCCCAAGGGCGACACCATCGAAGAGGACCACCAGCGCAACCGGCAATTGATCGTGAATTACATCATGGACCGGACAGGCGCTATCCAGAAGACTCAACGCAACGGGAAGACCTACCTGCTGCTCAAGGATTTTGACAAGATGCACCAGGGCGTCGGCATGTTGCTGGCCGAGCTGATGCGTATCAAGGCCGAAGGCGACTACCCGGCGCTGAAGGCCCTGATCGACAAGTATGGAGTCCATTTCGATCCGGCTCTGCGGGATCAGGTTGTCGCGCGCTATGAGAAGCTGAACGTGCCGGCCTATTGGTCCGGCATCAACGCCGGGCTTACCGCCAAATTCGATGCCGCGGGCAAAGTGACTTCGGTGGCGATCTCCTATCCGCGCGATTTTGTGAAGCAACAATTGGGTTACGCGTCGATGTACGCGCTAAAATAACAGGCAATTCATGGCCGCCCGCCTCCATCCGGCGCCCTCCCCCGCGGAGGAGCTTCTCGATTTGCGGCGCCTCTCGGCCCGCGATTTGGAACCGCTGCTCCAGGAAGAGATTGCCACCTGGCGCGACGAGCTGGAATGGGACTTCGAGAAATCGGCTGACCTGGTTCGGCGCTTTGTAGAGCTGCGCGCTCTCAACGGAAGCGCATTGCTCCGAGACGGACAAGTCATCGGCTATGTCTATTACGTGCTGGAAGAGAATAAGGGACTGGTGGGCGACCTCTATATCCGGCGCGCCTTTCGCTCCATAGAGCGTGAGCACATTCTGCTGGAAGCGGCGTTGGCGCCTGCGGTGGATAGCGCCCACGTCTCGCGTATTGAATGTCAGCTCATGATGCTCGATCCGGCGCCGGGGCGCTCCCTGCCGCTGGCGCAATACGTCAGCGGGTTCGAGCGTAATTTCATGCGTGTGGATTTGCGGCGGGC
>PSRJ01000233.1 GCA_003175985.1 Terriglobia bacterium | reverse complement strand
GGCGAGCTTCGCGGAAGGCACGAGAACGGAGCCGCCGTTGTCGGCGAGCCGGTATTCGACTCCGGTCTCGCGCAGCTTTTGCACAACCCCGGCGGCGTCTTCAGCCGCCATTGACGTGTAAAGCGGCCGGAAATCACTTTCATACCGCCATCGGCTGAAGGCGAACAGCCCCCCAAAAGTGAGCAGCGCTACCACTGCGATCGAAATCTTCTGGCGGGTGGATAAACCGGCCAGCAATTTTCTGAGTTGGTCCATGAGTCGCGTCGATTACATCTGCATGCGCATAATTTCCTGATAGGCGTCTACGACCTTGTTGCGCACCTGGAGACCGAGGTCAAACGAGATTTGCGCCTTTTGCGCCGCCAATACGGTCGAGTGGAGCTCCTCGCTTTCCCCCGAGAGAAATTTCTGAATGGTGAGAGAAGCTTCGTTCTGCGACGATTGGATGCCCTGGATTGCGCTGTCGAGCAATTGCTGGAAGGCGCCAGGTTGGGAACTCGCACCGGGCGCCGGAATGGCCCCGGGCATCGGAAGGGAGCCAATGGGTGTGATCGGATTTGCCATTTATCGTCTCCCGCCTAGCGCAACAGGTCAATCGAACGTTGGATCATATCCTTCACCGCGGAAATCGCGGCGACGTTCGCCTGGTAACTGCGCGTGGCGCTCATCAGGTCGACCATGTCCTCGGCCGGATTCACGCGAGGCATGGCGACGTAGCCCTGGGGGTCGGCATCGGGGTGGCCCGGCATATACTTCCGCTCGGGGTCGCGCGTGTCGATCGAGATATCGGAAACCGTGACGCCCGTCAGCGAACTGTTAAGCTGGGCATCCAGCTCCGAGGCGAATGCAGAAGGCGCCAGTTCGCTCGAAAATATCGCGTCTTTACGCCGGTAGGGCCCGCCTTCGGCAGTCCGCGTCGTTTCGGAATTGGCAATGTTCTCCACCAGCAACTCGGCGCGCGTGCGCTGCGCCGCCATGCCGGAGGCGCTGACCGAAAGTGCGGAGAGAAGGCTCATGCGCTCTTTCCTTCCGTAATGGCGCTCTTGAGCATCTGAATCTGCGAGCGCATCAGGCTGGTAGCCAGGTTGAAGCGCAGCGCATTTTCCGCCAGCAAGCGTGCTTCGCGATCGAGGCTGACGTTGTTTCCGTCGTTCTTGACCGGCAGGCCGCTGACCTCGACCGCTTGCGGCAAACCGGAAAGCGCCGCCTGGAAATCGGACTGGAAGTTCAGGTCCTTGGTTTTATAACCGGGGGTGTCGGCGTTGGCGATATTGGAAGCTACGACTTTCTGGCGCGCGCTGAGCACGTCCATGTAGCGTTCCAGGCTGTTGGAGAGCGCGTCCATCACGGCAGGCTGAAAGTGCAAACGCGTTTCCATTCCGGTGCGGGGGTAAAGTGCTGCAAATACTTGCGTACCAACCGGAGCAGCGGCCACGCGCGGCGGCCTGTTTCTGACGCGTCAGGAATTTGACAAAGCTATACGTCGAGCTGAAGCGTCGAAGTCTCGCGCGCGGGAAAGTAGCCCTTAACTTTCGGCAACCGCTGGAGCTCGCAAAACGTGTTCTCGCGCCCCGAGCGCACCACCGAGGTGGTCCACCGAAGCACTTCCTGAACCATGGCGGCAATTTCAGGAATGCTGGGATCGTTGGAGTGAAGGCGGCGGACATGGCTTTCCACAGCCTCGCAGAAGTCCATGACCAGCCGCTGGACGTCCTCGAAATTCTGGCTGCGGGCAGCAAGCCGCAATTCCGCTTCGATTTGCGCGACTCTTGGCGGCACCTATCCTCCGTTGTTCTTGTTGGATTGGTTGGGAAACATGCTCGAGAAAAGGTTCGTCATGAACGTGACCTGTTGCTGGAGAAGCGAGATGGTCGCGTCCGCGTCCGAGAGTTGCTTTTGGAGATTGGTCGCCAGCGCATTGATGCGGTCGGTCTCGTTCGAAATCAGGGTGTTTTGATTGGTGATCTGACTCTGAATCGAGGTGAGATTGCTTTCGATGGCCCCCGTGGACGGGTCTTCCATCGCCGAAATCGCATTTTTCGCCGTTTCGAGAAAGCCGCCAGTGCCTGTGGCGCCCAGGAACTTTTGGACATCGGATAGATTCCGGCCATTGAGGACCGTGGTGTCGAGCGAAAGGTGACCCGAGTCGTCCATCGTGATCCCGAGATCGGCAAGCGAAGTCAGGGTCCCCGAGGAAGCCGAATACTGCACTACGGATTGCAACGCCTGTCCCAACGTAAATACCAGGCTTTGGCCCAGCAGCGGCCCGGCATTCTTGCCGTGCTGCCGGTTAAGGGCATCGGCCGCCGCGTTATACGCATTCACAAACGTCGTCAGACTATTGCTGAGAAGACCCTGCTCCTGCGAGACCGTAATCGTAACGGGGTTGCCAGGGCTGGCCTCCAGCAGGTTAGCGGTCAAACCCGGCGCCAGAGTGATCTCGCGCGAGTTGCTCTGGATATCAGTGTTGAGGCCGTTCACACGATAGGTGGCGGGCGCCCCGGTAGAGAGCGTGTCAAGAAGATCCTGGGAGCCGTCGTTGAGTTGGATCGTATCGCCAGCCAGATTACTGCTGGTGACCGACAACCGGTAATCCGGGCTGGAAGTCGATCCCACATTTACGATGGTCGCCGCCGCGCCGAGCCCCGCGCCGTTGATCGCGGCCGCCAAAGACTGTAACGAGTTCCCGGAAGGTGTAATGGTGTGAGGCGCGCCGTTGATCGTTAGTGTGAAGCTGGAGGCGGAGCTGATGTCCTGAGAAGCGGGGTCGGTAACGGTTACCAGGCCGGCTTTGCTGAGCGTGGTTGTGTAAGACCCGAGACTGGTGACTTCGACCGTGTAGGTCCCCGGCAACGCTCCCGTGGTGGCGGTCGCCTGTAAGATCGAGGGATCGGAGACGGTGGCCGAGGCCGCTCCCTGGGCAGCACTTCCAATGCCCTGGATCGCGGATTCGAAGGAAGCAAAAACCGATTGCAGACCCGAGAATGCCGACTGCTCGCTTGTCAACAGGCTGAGGCGGTCCTCCATCTGTTGTAGCGGAAGTGAAGCGATGGCAACGGCGCGATTGAGCACCTGCTGGAAATCGCTGGCGTATTTGCTGACGCCCGAGAAAATCGGGGGAGGAATCGAGGCCATGGGCTAGTCCCTAATGCAAAATGTGGGCCAAACCCGCTAAGGCCGGCCCACATTCAGCTCCCGCGAGATTACTTCAACAGAGCCAGCACCGCCTGCGGAGCGGAATTGGCCTGCGCCATTGCCGCCAGCGAGGCCTGCTGCAGCACCTGGGCCTTGGTCAGGTTGGCCGCTTCGGAAGCCATATCGGCGTCGCGGATGCGGGACTGCGCGGCCGAAAAGCTGCTGATCTGCGAGTTGGCCAGATTGATGGCATAGCTCAGATCATTTTCGCCGGTACCTACGCGGCCTTGCACCAGGCCGAGCTGCGATACAGCCGCGGTGATAGCGGTGATCGCGGACTCCGCGGCGGCACCGCTGGTCGTGGGCGTCGTGTTGGTAAGGGCGACAGCCCCCGTGCTGGCGCCAAACACCTGGCCCGTGCCGGCGTTGGCCGTCTCGTTGATGGTAAAGTTCGAGGCGCTTTGCAGTGTGAAACCGGTGCCCGCGCTGTCGGCGGTTGCATAGATGCCGATGGTGTTCAACTGCGAGTTCATGTAGCTGAGAATGCTCGTCAGGTTGGCGCCCGTCGTGGTGTCGAAGCTGAGATTGACGGTTCCCTGGCCGTTGGAGATGGTGTCGGTTTCGGCGCCGGCGGTAACCGGAGTCGGAGCCGCGCCCACGAAGGCGTAAAGGCCGGCGTTATTATTCGCGGTCGCGCTGGGAGTTGCAATCCCGTTGGCGCCCGCTCCGACGCTTACCGCGAATGCCTGGCCACTCGCGAACTGCAGTTTCCCATCGGCGGCGATGGAGGCCGTAATCCCGGTCAGTCCCGCGCCCTGCAACGCGGCGTTCATTTTGGAAATGGCGGCAGTGCCGTCACCCGTCGCCACACCGGTCCCGTCGTATGCGACGCTCACCGCGCTCGATTGGCCCTGGACGTAGAACGTGAAGGTCTGGGAGCCGGTAAAGTTGCCGGCTGCGTTGTTGAGCAGAATGCTGTTGCCGGTCAGTTCCGTTCCTGAGGCCGCGATGTTCGTTCCGGTCAGCTTCAAACCGGCCGCGTCGACCTGGTTGGCGGTGCCGCTCAGATCCACGGTTACCTGCGCGTTGGTGAGGTTCGTGGTGCCGCCAATATAGACGTTCAGAGTCGTGTTGTTGACTCCGCCCGCGTTCAGCCCGATATTCGAAGCCTGCCGTGTGATTTCGCCGAGCAACGTCTGGTATTCGTTGTTCAGAGTATTGCGATCGCCAGTGAAGGTTCCCGAGGCGGACTGCGTGGCCAGAGTCTTGAGGCGGTCCAAGATGGTGGAAATGTTGTTTAATCCGCCATCGACAATCTGCAGCGTGCTGACGCCGTCATTCGCGTTGCGTACGCCTTGTGTCAATTCGGAAATGCTGCTCCGGTAGAGGTTGGCGACCGACAGGCCGGCGGCGTCGTCTCCGGACATGTTGATGCGGTATCCGGAGGTCAGGCGCGTGATGGTCTGCTGTTGGAACAAGTTGTTCATGCGCAAGTTATTCTGCGCGATTAACGATGCGATGTTGGTTTGGATGGTAAGCGATGACATGGTTAACGTCCTGTTATGGATACATTCCCGAGCGTCATGCGCGGGTCCAGGTTCTCCTTGGGGATGCCCGAAAGTATCTTCCCCCTCCATATCGGGGACGGGTCCTGAATTTCTAATTTTTTTAGCGGGAATTAGCCAGAGTTTTCGGAGAATTATTGCGCACTGTCAAAGAATTGACGGTTTCTGACGTGCGCGTGGGCGCGAGCTTGCCGCTTAGCCACGCAATCACGCGGGGGTCACTGGCCCTCGACGCAGTCAGGTTCTCGGCGCGCGTCAGCACCACTTCCTTGCGTGCGATGGCGAGCTGCTCGGGGGCGACAATGCCGAGTTTCACTCGGGTAGGACCTACTTCGAGAATTTCGATTTCGATCTCCGCTCCGATGAGGACGCTTTCCCCGGCGCGGCGGCGCATTACGAGCATGAGGCCGCCTCGTGCTCGGGAGCGAGCGGATGGCGCAGGGAATAGTGAGAGCCCAACTGGATCGCCTGTATGCCTTTACGATTCTTAAGGTTAACCACGATGGGCGACATCAGATTCGCCACCGGATCGGAACCCTCGACAATCGTGATCAGCGCCAGACAGAAGATCTCCTGGCCGATTTCGGGATTCTCCGACCACGGCAATCCCAGAGCCACGCCCTCCTCGGGAGAGAGCTGCAGTCGATAGTCCGGATCGATCGCCGCCGCCGGCAAGCCGACAAAGCAGACTGCTGTATCGCGCAGGCTCTGCATGAAAATCAGAGGGCTGGTGTGGGGCTGCTCAACGAAGAGGAACGCCGTGTGCTCCTCGAACCCGGGAATTCCGGCGGCAAAATAGAAGGGCGAGTCCTCGTTGTACTCTAATTCATTAAAATATAGAGACTCTATTCTCGACATTTGGCCCGAATTTTCATGCAATTCGATATCCATTTCAGCCCTTTTTCTGGGCCGGGGCAGCCGGCGGCGCTGCGGCGGGTTTGGGGGGAGCGGGCTCTCCGATAAGAGCTTGCTGGTTCAAGAAAACAATATCGACGCGGCGGTTGCGTGCCCGGCCTTCGGGCGTTTCGTTGGTGTCGACAGGGGCTGTGTCGGCATAGCCGGCAATGGAAAACCGGCCGCGTGGAAGTTCAAATTGCCCGCTCAACAAATCCAGCATGGCAATGGCCCGCGCGGCGGAGAGGTCCCAATTGCTGCGAAAGCGCGCGGTGTGGATGGGAATGGAATCAGTGTGGCCTTCCAGCCGGATCGGATTGGGAAGCTTCGTCACCAGATCCGCGATCTTTTGCATCGTGGGATAGGTGTCGGCGGCGATCGAGTCTGCGCCGGACGGGAAGAATGCGGCTTCCTGAAGGCTCACCACAAGTCCGCGCGGCTGCAGGCTGACCTGGATCTTCCCTTGTTTGATTTCGGCTTCCAACTCCTTGGTGAGGTAGTGCATGGAAGGCATCAGTTCCGCGATCTTGCTGTCTTTAGATTCTTTGTCCTGCTTCTGGGCGCCGCCGGGCCCGCGCATCTGTGCGTTGCCTTTTCCTTTATCGTCGACGGTGCCGCCCAGAATCTCATGCACTACCGCCTTGATACCGCCATTTTCCAGAGCCTTCTGCACGGACTCGGAAACTTGCTGCGCTTTCGCCTTATCGGTCTGCGAAGTGGCGAACATCACCACAAAGAAGGCAAACAAAAGGGTAATGAAGTCGGCGTAGGAGACCAGCCAACGTTCGTGATTCTCATGTTCCGCGTGGGCTTTTTTGCGAGCCATTTCAGCCCTCCACGGGCGCGGGTTTCCCGGCGGCTTCGGCCTGCGCCTTGGCCTTCTTTCCAGCCCCCTCCTTGGCGGGAGCGTAGGCTTCGAGCTTAGTGCGGATCAGCTTGGGATTCATTCCCTCCACTACTGAGAGCACTCCTTCCAGCACCAGTTCCCGGATATGAATCTCTTCTTTTAACCGGGCTTTCAATTTGTTGGCAGCCGGCAGAAAGAAGAGATTCGCTGAAGCAACACCATATACCGTAGCCACGAAAGCCGTGGCAATTCCGTGGCCGACTTCGTCGATGTTCGCGAGGTTCTTCATCACCTGCATGAGGCCCAGCACGGCTCCGATGATCCCGATGGTGGGCGCGTATCCGCCGGCCGCTTCAAAAACCTTCGTTTCCGCCTCCCCGTGTTGCTCGAGCAGCGTGATTTCCAGCTCCATAATGCTGCGTAGCTGCTGCAGGTCAATGCCGTCAATCGCCAGATTGAGCGCTTTGCGCATGAACGGATCCTGAATGGCAGCGGCCTGAGACTCCAGGGATACGATGCCCTGTTTTCGAGCTTGCGTTGCGTAACCCACAATTTCGTCGATGACCGCGGCGGCCGAATGCGCCTTTTCAAAAAAGACCAGGCCGATTTTCCCGGCTGCCCCGAGCAGCGCTTTCATCGGCGTCGTGAGCATGACGGCTCCGATAGTGCCGCCCAAAACGATGATCGCGGCCGAAAATTGCTGCACATCCTTGAGCTTGCCGCCATCCAGAATCAGCCCTGTAAGAATCCCACCCACGGCCAGCGCCAGGCCGCCGAGGCTGACCAGATCTGGCCGCTTGCCCCCGGATTTCGATTTTGCCTTACCCTCTGCCATTGATTTCGTTGCCCGCTTCCGCCGAGAGGCGTTCCCCTAAAATGATCGATCTTCGAAACCGGACGACTCGCTCGACGATCTCCTCGGGCGATTCGAGCACCATCAATTTCTGTCCCGTGGTAAGGCTGATCACGGTGTCGGGTGTGGTTTCGACGTGTTCGATCAAATCGCAGTTGAGGACCACAGGCGTGTGATTCAACCGTGTTACGTGGATCATCGGGAGTCTCTGTATTCCACATCGATAATTCGGCGCAAACTTCTAGGAATTTCTACTGAAATCTACCGATGAGAATGACTGATGCCGGTACCATATCTCCTTTCTATGACGCCCGCTAACCAGGCTGCCCGCATCCTGGCGGCGTGGAGTTCGCGCAATTCCGCGGGCTTGCAGGTCGAGCTTAGGAAAACGCTTGACCTGGATTGCCCCGATCACTCTTGGGGGCTCCAGGAGGAACGGCTGCAGTTGCTTCAGGCCGTAGCGGGCGGAATTCAGGAGGCGCCGGACCCGCTGGTGAGCGGAGATCGAAAGGTCGCGCGCTGCCTGGATCTGCTGCGGCACCTGGTGGAGACTGAGAATCCACGGGCGAGTTCACAACCGCAGCGCGCGAGCAGTCACTTCAGCGCCGTCCTTCATCAGGATCGCTAGCGGACGTCTCTCGAGTTGGATCGCCGTAGCGAGCAGGTAGGGTGCGTGCGAGCGGAACAGGCGGAAGTCCCACCGGCTTGCGATGTCGTCGAACCCGGGATCAAAACTGATGCCGGCAGTTTCTCCGCCCACGGAAAACGAAAATTGTGACAGCCCGAGGCTCAGTCCTACGCCACGTGCCTTAATGTAGGACTCTTTTAGCGTCCACAGCTCGTAGAACCGGTTCATCTGCCCGGCCGCGGGAAGCGCCCGCAGTGCGGCCGCTTCCGAGGGGGAAAAGAAGCGTTCGGCAATCGCCAGCAAGTGCGGGCGCGCGGCTGAGGCATCTTCGACATCCACCCCCAATTCGCGGTTCGCGCCGACCAGGCAGGCGACGAAACCCGGCTTATGCGACAGGTTGAAGGCCAGGGCGGGGAGAATATCGTCCGCGGCAAGATAGGGCCGGCCCCAGGGATTCAGCGCGAAACGCCAGGATGCCGGGGACCGGTCGATGTATTCGGAGAGTACCGACCGAAGCAATACGCGGGCCGCAAGAAAGGTGCGCGCGGCCTCTGGGACGAGATACCGCCGGTAACGCTCCATCTCGTCCTCCGAGAGAAAACCCACGCCACGGGCGGCCAGAGTCTCATCGAAGGAAGCAGCGGTGCGCCAACACCACAAATGGCACGCCCCCTGCTCCAATTCGCGAAACAGTTGGGCCACAGGGAAGGCGTTCGCGGTTACTTTTCGCGGAGTTCTCCGGCCAGCACTTCCACGGCTTCCGATTCGGACTTCCTCTGCCGGACGAAGCCTTCGGGGTCGCGAAGAAAGGGAAGAATCTTTTCCACGGCCATCGTCGGCTTATGAATGGCGTAGAAGTGGCCGGTCGCTTCGATGACTTCGTGACAAGTGTTCGGCATGATTTTGGCAAGATGAGCGGCCATCTTGCTATAGGGTGACGTTTCCCCATACAGTGCCATGACCGGAGTCTTAACGGTTTTGAGGCGTTCTTCGGTAAGGCCCGCTACGTCGCGAAACTCGTAACCTAGTCTGGTTTCGTCCAGAAGCTTTTGTTGTCGCGGAGTCAGTCCGGTTTGTCCCTTTTTGAAGCCCGCGCGCCGCGGAACGGAGAGACCGTGGCGAATGACCTCGGTCACATCCTGCTGGCTGTCCAGGGTCAGGAATTTGTCGAGCGACAGACCCTTTTCCTTCATGTCTGAGGGCCGCCCTTCCCAACCCCACCAGTCTTGAATAATGCGCAGATAGCGCAGACAGGCTACTCCGGAATCCATCATGACCAGGCCGCGCACGCGTTCCGGATTATCGAGCGCAAAATGGAGGCCGACCGTGCCGCCAAAGCTATGCCCAACGATGATCACTTTGTCGAGACCCAGAACGTCGAGCAGAGCCCGCAGATCGGCGGCCAGGTTCTCCGAGGTGTAACCGGTCGGAGTAATATCGGTGAGGCCGTGTCCGCGCAGGTCGTAGGCGGTAATGTGGAACTCCGATACGAACCCGTTGAGGAGCCCGTTGTACCACATCGCCAGGTTGGAAGTAATTCCGTGGATCAGCACCACGTCAGGTCCGTTGGCGCCCCGCTTCTGATAATGGACTTGTATTCCGTTGACTAAAACCTTGGGCATCGGCGCATTACTCCAAATATCCCAAAGCTTTCATCTTTTCGATGATCTCCGTATCCTCGTCGGGAACGCCTGCCGGGACCGCAACCGCGACGGCCGCTTCCGTTGCGCCACCCATGCTGAGGTCATGGCGTGCGAGATGCTCTTCGGTGAACAATTCCTCGATCACGCGCCCCTGGAGATCGGCGGGAATCTGCAACCCCATCGCATACAGCACAGTAGGAGCAATGTCTGCGAGCCAGACCGGATCAATCGACGCATCGCTCCGAATTCCGGGGCCTCGGCCGATCAGGATGCCTTCGGGATGATGTGTGCCCAGGATCGTGGGACGCTTGGCATGAATCGCGTTGGTGCGCCGCACCGAAACGAAACCGAAGTCGCGCAACTCCAGCGTCAGATCCGGGGCGTTGTGCATGTTGGGTCCCCAGAAAGCTTCTTCCCGCGTGCTCACGCGCGAGATCAGCGGCTCTCCGGTTTCCGGATCCACGCACTTGGTCAGCAGCGCTTCGATCAACTCGCGCCGGAAGGCGTCATATTCCTGCGGGGGAATTCCCGTTTCGTCGCGCCGCCCCTTCACATTGATGAAGATGCCATTGCTCGATGCGGTAAGGGCGTATGCTTTGGTGCGCGAGGGATCGAAGCCTACATGCCGGTAGACGCCTGATTCCAACTCCTGCGAACCGTCGTCCACCATTTCGGTTTCCGGCTTCCAGTTCAGGTACCCCATCTTCTCCAGGAACGAGTTGATATATACCACTTCGCGCGTGGCGGTGAATCCGTGGTCGGAACAGATCAGGATGGTGGATTTATCTCCATAGAGATCCAAGGTTTCGCCCAGTAACTCATCCACGGTACGGAAATAGTCCCAGGCCATGTCGCGAATCCGCAGGTATTCGCTCTCCGGCTGCTCCGGCGTCAGCCGAGGATCCAGGTAATACCACAGCAGGTGCTGCAGCTTATCCACGCCGTCGAACACGATCCCGATTAATTCGGCCGGGTCTTTGCGCATCATGTGGCGCAAGACTTCAAACCACTGGCGCTCTCTTTCGATATGCAGGCCAATCCAGGAGCGGTAATCGTCCATGGGCGCGCCCACCACCGACTTGCGCTCTTCTTCGAAATCGATGGCCAGCTTCTTTACGTCGAAGCCCGGCAACTCCTGCTTCAATTGCTCGATGATACCCGCCGGATGGCTCAGACGCTTCATCCATCGCCAGGATACCCATCCGGGCACCACCCATCCGTCAATCTTGGGCGCGGGCTGATGCGCCACGAAATTCAGGGACCCCGCCCGTTTGCCCTGCCGGTTCACGATCGACCAGAGCGTCTCGGCCGTGAACTGCCGCGACGATACAAGCTGCACCGAAGTGGAATTGGCGTTGGCGTACTGCATGAATCCCAGGACGCCATGTTGTCCCGGAGTACGGCCGGTCACCAGGGACGACCAAGCCAACGGAGTAAGCGGAGGAGTCGTGGACATCAAGTGTCCGCGCACACCCTCGCACTGAAACTTGCCCAAATTGGGCATGATGCCCCGGGCCACGAGATCGTCCAGCACCGTAAAAGTGGCGCCGTCGAGGCCGAATATGATCACCTGCGGTTTCATGCTACTTTCCTCTCCGCGGAACTTTCCAGATTCTGCATCAAGAAATCGAGCAACTGTCCCACAGTGATGTCCTTCAAATTCTGCTCTTTAGCCTTCGACATGAACTCGGGAAACGGTAGCGCCTGTTCAAAATGCCCTTCCAGCGCGGAGCTGAGCCCGACGGCATCGATGGACTCGAAGCCAAGCTCATTAAAAATGCCGGTGTTATCCGTGACCGTTACGGAGTGGTCCCAATCCTCGCGCGCATCCTTCAACAGCTCGACCAGATCGTGCCGGACTCGCTCCCGCGTCAAAAGTTCCACCTATCGTCCCCTTCCAAAATTTACTTAAATGCCACCGCGATAATGAGATTGCGCTCGCGCACGCTGGCCACCGATATCGTATCCTCTGCGTTGACCGCTGACTCCGGATCGGCTATCTCCATAATGCCCTGTTTTGTGTCCATTTTGGAGATAATCAAGGTTTTCCAGTACTCACCGTACTCCGCGGGTCGCAGGTACCTTCCGGCCGCCTGTTTCGAGGCCAAAGCACGCAGCCGCCACTCCGCAGCGTCCGGAGTTCTCGCCAGCCATTCCTCCTCTTCCGGAAGGAAGGCTCCAGCGGGCTCGTCTTTCCCGATCTCCAGCGCTGCAACCGCACTTTCCGAGGGCCCGGCCACTGCGACAGAAACAGCACCACGCAGGTGTGCTGAGACTTTCGGGACGGGAACCTCCGCAGCCCAGAATCCGCCGACCCGGAAAGTGCCATCCGCGCCGAACTCCATTTCGATATCAGCAGGATAGAGCTGCCTTCCATGCTGCCGTGTGGTCCAGGCGCGCACCGCATCCTTAGCGGTCGTGCGCAGCAGGAGCCAATCGGCCCGTTGATCGTTGCGAACCCGTTCAAACTCCGCCATTTCTTTGCGGTTCAGCAGGATGCGCATCCACACCTCACCGGCAAGCCCATCCCGCTCCTGCTCTCCGGTAGAGTGGATCAACCGGCATTCGAATCCCTTCTTTTCGAGCACCGGCAGGCTAACGCCCTCGCTGGGCGACTCGGTCTTGGCGAAGCGCCAGCAGTTGTAAATTGTCGGCGGCCAGTAAAACCGCCAGTCCTCCCACCCCACTACTCTCAGCCAGAGACGGCCATCCGGCAGTACGACATCGTAATCGGCCGCCAGCGTTCGCTGGCTGACGTTACGCATGTTCTGGCGATATTCGACCTTGGTTCCCGGTGGCGGGCTGTCGCAGTATTTTGTAAGTTGAGCGATCTTGACTGGCAAGACTACAAAGCCCTGTGCGAGATACTCGAGCGGCCAATATCCGACCAATTGTCCGGCAGCGTCCAGAAGGTAGGGATCGATCTCGAACCGGGGATTCCGGTGCGAGCGCAACAGATTCTCTATGGGCAGGATTTCCAGTTTGGCGAGCAGTCCATTTTCGGCGACCGAATCGATGGCACAGATGCCTTGAAAGCTGGGCCCGTGAAACATGCGATGCGTGTCGTAGACGTCGTGCCCCGTGCACATGGGCGTTCTGGGATTCTTGAGCGCAACCTGCAAAGCCGCCGGCGCAGCGGGATACTCCGCAGCAAGCAGAATGCTGGACTGGGAGAGCACACTTCCCCCGGACTTATCCTCGCGGATCGCCACCCGAACTTCGGAGGCGCCATGGCGCGCAGCGGTGATCTGAATGTGCGTGGGCCCTTCGTTTTCGGTGACGTTGAGAGGGCGGAAAACCTGAGTCCCTGCGGAACCGACCACCTTCAACGGCGGAGCAATCAGGGCAGCCGTCTGGCACATCAGTTCGAGGCTGCCGGTCAGCGGCATGACAAAGATGCGGTTGGTCTGGTTGTCGCGCTCCGAAGACGGATAGTAGAGGGAGTGATCGCGCAGGTACCGGTGTTCGTCTAAATCAAGGGCCAGCGAGAGAGTAACGGATTCACCGGGCACCTGCTCTACGATGGTCGCGCTGCGCAGGAGAGATCCCAACGGCTCACCGGCAAAAGCAGCTCGCGGCACGGCTGCCGGTGGCGGGACAGTCTGTGAGTCGACGGCGCCGCCCGCGGGCATCTTCTCTTCGAGAAACGCGAGCACCTCGCGCAGAGTTTTCAGCTTGGCGACGGCTTCCATATCGCCATCGCCGCCCAAAGCGCCTTCACCGGCAAGATCACGCAGGGCGCCAAAGATCTCCACACGCTTGATGGAGTCGATGCCCAGGTCGGCTTCCATGTCCTGATCGAGCCCCAACATTTCTTGCGGATACCCGGTGCGCTCGCTGACGACGCGCAGAAGTAAGCCGGCCAGGTCGGCTGGTGCTTTCGGCGGAGCCGGCGCGGAGGGTGCCGGTGGCATCGCCTGGACAACGGGCTGCAGTTGTTGGGGCGCCGGGGCAGAGACAGCTTCGAAAACCGGCGGCGGCAGTACGACCACGGGTGGCGGCGCCGCCTGCACGACATAACCCGCATCCGGCGCCGGGGCGAAGCTGGCGCCAGACATACGCGTCATGACGTCCTCCTCGGTGCGGAGGAATTCTTCCATCAGGGCAAAGTGATCGACGATGGCCGAAGCCGGAATGTACGCCGGAGCGCCTGCAAACACCGCAGGGGCGGGTTGGAACTGAATATCGGCGGAAGGCATGTCGTAGCTTTCGCTACGGGCAGGAGCCTCGACAAAAGGCGCGGGCTCATCCGTCATGCCGGCGAAAGACGGCGAAGGCGCCTCCGCAATACCAGAGACCGTTGGCGGCGCCTGCGCCTCGGGCATGGGGAAGTCGGCGCGCGCGGGAATCGCCAGCTTGGTGTAGCACGTGGAAATCTGAATCACCCCGGGTTGCTTCTCTTCCGGCAGGACCGAATCGGTCTTGGCGTCCAGAGAGAGCTTGCGGGGCGCGCGCCGGCTGTAGAGCGGCGTCAGATCCAATGGCACGTGGGCCGCCGCCATCATCCCGACTGCGTGATTCAAGACCGTCAACCCCGGGCGGCGCAACAGATCGGTAGGAATCGCCAGGTGCGGCCGTCCCCGCAGCACATCGTCAACGAAGGCCGTGAGATTGCCGCGCGGACCGGATTCGACAAATACCCGCACGCCCTCGTCGTACATCTTTTCGATGGTCTGCCGGAACAGCAGCGGCCTGGCGAAAGTGTTGGATACCAGATCCAGAATCTCTTCACGGCCGCTCGGATAGTGTTCGGTGGTCACACACGAGTAAACCGGCAGCCGGGGCGCTTTGATCTCCAGCGCCTCGAAGAAATTCCGCAACGGATCGCAAATGTAGGTGAACGACGGCGTATGATAGCCGCGGTCATAGGGCAGCTTCTCGACAAAAATGCCGCTCTTTAGCAGGTGTTCGCTGAGCCGGTCGACGCTCTTCGGCTCGACCACCGCTACCACCTGATGCGGGCAGTTGTCATTGGCGATGTGCACCTCGCAATCGAGCTGCTGGGCGAGTTCGAGAATCTTCTCGCGGCCCGTTCCCACGGCGAGCATCGCCATGCGCGGCACTTCGGTGCGCTCCGCGAGGCTGGTGTACATCCCCGAGAGACGATCCATGCCGGAGATAAACTCGGAGAGCTCGATCATGCCTGAGGCAGCCATGGCGATCCACTCGCCGGCGCTATGCCCCGCCATAACATCGGGCCGCAAGCCGAGCTCATGCAGCAGCGTGTACATGCCGCCATCCGCCGTGAGCACGCTCTCGGTGGCTCGTTCAATGGTCCACAGCCGCGCTTCGGCCGCGGCTTCTTCCTCTTCCGTAAACGCCGGTGGGGGAAACACCACCGAGCTCAGCGGCAGATACTTCGGATCTTTTACGGCTCCATCGGCTACATCGAACGACCGGCGGACTTCGGGGAAATGCACGCAAAGATCCGACAGCATGTTCAAATACTGCGAACCTTCACCGGGGAACAGCACGGCCAGCTTGCCGTTGCGCACCTCCGGATTTTCGAAGTAGTAAAGGCCGGCGCGTTCGCGGATCTGGCGGCATTCCGGATCGGAGAGCCTTTCGCTCACCCGGTCGATCTTCTGCGCCAGCTCTTCCAGGCTGGAAGCCACGATCGCTACACGATGCCCGGCATTCTTCAATGACGTGTTCAGCGTGAAAGCGATGTCCCGCAAGGGGACGCCTTCTACCTGGACGGCGTAGGCGCGCAACCGTTCGAGCTCGGCAACCAAGCCGCGCCGCGTGTCCGCTTCCACGATTACGACTTCGCATTCCCAGTCACGCAGATAAGTGGGCTGCGCCGTTTCCGGGACGCGCGTGTACTCCTCCAGAATCACGTGAGCGTTGATGCCGCCGAATCCGAAGGCGCTCACGGCCGCGCGGCGCGGGTCGCCGCCCTGGCGGTGAATCCAGGGACGCGTCTCGGAATTGACATAGAAACGGCAGTCGGGTCCGGCCAGCAACGGATGTGGGCGGCTGACGTTGAGAGTGGGGGGCAGAACGCGATGATAGAGGGCCAGGGCCGTCTTGATCAGGCTGGCGCCGCCCGCCGCGGGCATGGCATGCCCGATCATCGATTTGACACTGCCGATCGCCACCGTGGGTCGCCCCTCTTTCGAAGGGCCATAAGTGCGCCGGAGCGCATCGATTTCCACGCCGTCGCCGACCACAGTGCCCGTGCCGTGGCATTCGATCAGCTCGATGCTGTCGGAGGGCAGCTCCGACATCTGGTAGGCCCGCTGGATGGCCAGCGCCTCGCCCTCTACGCGCGGGGCCATTACGGCTTTAGCCTTCCCGTCGCTGGAAGATCCAATGCCTTTAATGACCGCGTAAATCCGGTCGCCGTCGCGCTCGGCGTCCGCCAGGCGCTTCAACACCATCAAGGAGACGCCTTCCCCGGCCATCGTGCCATCGGCATCCGCGTCGAACGGGCGAATCGTCGAGGTGAGCGAAATGGCGCGCATCACCTTGAACACCTGTAGGAAGGGGATGTTGTTGTAGCAATGAACGCTGCCCACCAGGGCCATGTCGTCCAGACCCATCAGCAGGTTGCGCATCGCGATTTCCGCGGCGATGAGCATCGAACCGCAGGCCGCATCCACAGTGATGTTGCGGCCCATGAAATCGAACCGGTTGGAAATCCGCGCGGAAGCAATGTTGGGAACGAGCCCGTTGGCTGCATCCGGCGCGAGAGTCGGCAGCTTACTGCGCAGGAATTGTTTGAGCCGCTCGATCTGCGCCTCGGAAAGATCCGGGCGCACGGCGCGCACCACCGGCAGCATCATCTCGACCACCACGGTGCGCAACGTCATCCACATCAGGCCGGGCCCGACGTAGTTCCCTTTGCCCACCGTGACGCTGGTGCGCTCGCGATTGAATTCCCGCTTCAGATAACCGGCATCTTCGAGCGCCTCGAATACACAGCGGATCAGCAGCGTGTGATCCGGTTCGCTCCCGGCAATCGAGGAAGGCGGGATTCCGAACTTAAAGGGATTAAATGAGAAGGAATCCGGAATCCAACCGCCCTTCTTCGAATAGAGGCGGTCTTCCGAGTTGGGGTCGGGATCGTAAAAGATCTCCGGATTCCAACGCTCGGGGCTGACGTCGGTGATGGCGTCGACTTTGTTGAGGATGTTCTGCCAGAACTCTTCGACGCGGCGCGCACCAGGATAGGTGCAGGCCATCCCTACTATGGCGATGTCCCCGCGTACCTTTGGAAAGGCACTCCCATTTCCGGAATCGATCACTGCGTCCCCGCGGGGGCCCCCTTCACCTTAAGACGATTCAGCGCTTTGCTCATGGTCACCTCGAAGCCATCCATCCAGCCCAACAGCTGGTCGGACTCATCGTAGTAACGCAGGTTGCAACGCACGTTAGGATTGCCGGGCTTTGACAGCAGTTCGATTTCACAAAGAATCTCGCGAGCCTCGGTCAGAGGCGCGACATGATAATAGGCGTCGATGGCGGAGGGCAACGGCGTCTGGTCGAACATATTGCGAATCCACAGCAGGCAGAGCTGGAAGCTGCTGTCCATGGCGACGGGATCCACCAGCCAGGAACCAGCCGGCGCGGGATGAATCAGTTTCTGGGGGCGGGAAGCGCGCACGCGCCCCAGGATGCCGTTGTCGCCGATCGCGATGACTTCGGTAATTCCGGCGAACATCGGCCCGTGGAACAACCACTGGTCGTAGGCATCCGCGAGAGAAAGCGGCAACGGCCGCGGATTAACAAGCCGGACACGCGCCGGCGGCGCGGGCCGCGTGCCGCCAAATTCGATCTCGGCGCGGTAATGCATCTGGCCTGCAGGAGATTTCATGGCCAGCTCGAAAGAGGCCGGAACACCGGCGCCATTGCGCATCATGCCTTCTACCTGCAACACGCGCCCGTCTCCTTCGTTGTAGCTGACCCCATTTAGCCGGCGCAGGTTACGGATTGTCGTCAGCGGCGCATCCGGTTTTACGGTAGCCGCGATCTCAGTAAAAATCTCGAGCGCAATCACCATGGGCAGGACGGGCTTGCCATCGATCTGGTGGTCGCGCAAGAAAATGTGCCGCTCCGGATGGGTATCGAGGGAGGCTTCCAGCTTCCCATCGGGATGGCGCGTCACCGAGGCGGCCATCGGAAACACGATCGCCGGCGCCGCCTTCAGACCGGGCGTCTGCTGCTCGATGTGCAGCGGTCCGCCGAACACCACTTCCACATCTTCTTTTCTCCCGTGTAGCAGCTCTTCCAGAAAAGCCCGGCACCCGGAAGGAACCTCGATCAGCTCCACACCGGCGGCCTTGAAACGCGCCGCCAGTTCGGGCGACACCATGCCGCCTTCGGTCTGCCAGGGCCCCCAGTTCATCGAGACAACGCGGCCCGGCCAACTCCGGTTTAAGCTCTGCGCGAATTTGTTCAGGACTTCATTGGCGGCCGAGTAATCGCACTGGCCGCGGTTGCCGTAGCGCGCCGAAACCGAGGAGAAGAATACCAGGAACTGCAAGTGCTCAGGCCGCAGCTTGCGCACCAGGGCCAGCGCGCCGCTAACCTTGGGCCGCACCACACGTTCAAACGATTCGGGAGTCTTATCACCGATCAGTTTGTCTTCGATGACGCCGGCGCCATGGATCACGCCGTCGATTCGCCCGAATTGCGCATAAATGCGATCGATCAAAGACCCGACCGCCGCGGCATCGCAGACGTCGGCCTGGTAGTATTCCACCTCGGACCCTAGGGCCCGCAAGGAAGCCAGGTTGTCACGGATCTCGCGCTCATTCTTGATGCGCTTCACTGCACCTTCAATCAGGGCCGGAGTAGGCCGCTGACCGGCGGTCTGCATCCGCTCCATGATGATCGCTTTCAGTTCCCGCGGATTCGTGACACCGGCGATATCGCGCGGTTCTTCGGCTGGCGGCAGAGGAGAGCGGCCTAAGAGAATGAGGCGCGGACGGAAAGCTTTGGCAAGTTCGATCGCCGTATCGGCTGTAATGCCGCGGGCGCCGCCAGTGACCACTACCACCGACTCTGGGCCCAGTTTGAGACCTGAAGTGGTTCGATCCACGGGTGCGGCGGCCGAACGCAGCGTTTTTCGCTGCATTCCCGGATAGCCGATCTCCGTGAGGCCGTCACGGCAAAGCAATTCTTCCACGAGCAGATCCGCCGCTGCCGGAGCGTCGAGTCCCGTTTCGAAATCCACCGTCTTGGCGGAAATATCCGGCCATTCGCGCGGTAGCGTCTTGATAAACCCGGAAATCGCTCCGCTGCCCGCGAAGAAGCCCACACCCGTTAGCCCGAAACTCCCGCCCAGGCGTGTAGCGGCCAGCACCGCGCCCGACTTGCGCAGATCCGCTTCCAACGTTTTGCTCAGGAGGTAGAGAGACTTCAGATCGCGCAGCGTCCGCGTCTCAAACTCGCCCGCCTGTTCCGCCGAAACCGGCGCGAGCGGCATCAAATGGGCCAGCCCGCTGACGGGGCCATGCACTGCGCGTACGGATTCGACGAGTGCCTTCACTGCCTCCGGGTCGCAGAGATCCAGCGCGGTCCCGGCGGCGTCGGAGATCACCTTGTGGTTAATTCCGAGCGTACTCAGGCGCTGCGCAAAGGCCGCCGCAACACCCGAGCCGTCGTCCGTCACCAGCACCATGCCAGGTCTCGCGGTGGAAGCGTGAGCCGGAGGTGCATCGATTACTTGAACTAATAGCCGTGTCACCGGCCGAACTTCAGGCTCAACAGAGGGGGTCGCCGCGACGGGGGCCGGTGACGAAGCAATTACTTCCGGCGCGGCGTTAGATTTTTTTGCGAGTGCCAGCTCCTGGGCGGCTTCACCGCCCGCCACTTCGGTGGCTTTGCTCTCCAGCCAATCGATGATGGCCCGCAGAGTCTTCAACTTCGAGAGCGTTTCAATCTGGCCTTCCATAGCGGAGGCCGGCAGCACCGATTCGTTTTGCAAGGCGCCGAAGATCTCGACGCGTTTGATGGAATCGACGCCCAAGTCGGCTTCCAGATCCAGATCGAGGCCCAGCATCTCGGCGGGATAGCCGGTGCGCTGGCTGACCAGATCGACCAGCCGCTTGGTCATGTCTTCCCGCGTGAACTGCGGAGCGGCTTCGACAGCCGGGACTGGCGCCGGAACGGGAGTCGGCGCCGCCGCGGCCGCAACCGCCATGGCTTTCGCCGGGGCAGGGGGCGCCGCAGGAGCCGCTACGGCAACCGGCGGAAGAGGTGCGGGCGCAGGAGCCGCTACAACCACTGGCGGCGCATACGCGGGCAATGTCTCCGCCGGGGCCGCGTAGGATACCGGCGCGGCCGCCAGAGACCCAGCCGCCTGCGGCTGCATGTAGGCCAGCATGATATTCCGGTGCGTATCCAGGAACTTGCTCATCAGCCGGTGATGCCCTTGCATCATCATTTCCATTTGCGTCGCCGGCATAGGCGCCACCGGAGCCGCTGGCGGTATTACAGCCGGCGGACCGCTGGCCGTTGGCTGCGCGGCCGGCGCTAGCGCCGAAGCCGCCGCAACGGGAACAGGAGGAATTGCGGTATTGGACATGGGAATCGAGATTGGAGGTGCGGCCTGAATGGTGCCGCCGTTTAAGTTCAACAGTACATGCTGGCCCGCCGAGCGAGCGGCGGGATTGATTGCCGGCTTGGCCGGCGCGGGCTTCTGATACTTCGCACCCGGCACGGCCTTGCCATTCGAGATAACCCAAGCCGTCGGAGTCATCGCGCCCGCACGCGTTTCCGCCGCCAGCTTTTCCAAATGAAGGCTCTTAGTTACGCGGCCTTCAAACAGGCGATATGCATAGAACGGCACGCCGGCTACGGCCAGTTGCGCCAAGGCGTGCGTGAGATGCAGCAGGCCGTTGCGCCCCGGCTGATCCATCGAAATGGCGATGTGAGGCTTGCCGGAAAGGATCGAAGAAGTCAGGCCCGTGAGAATTTTGCCCGGGCCGCATTCCACGAAAATGCGCGCCCCAGAATCGTACATCGCCTGGATCTCTTCGGCGAAGCGCACCGGCTTGGCCAGGTGATCGGCCAGCAGAGTGCGCATCGTTTCGGGATCGCTCGCATGCGGCGCCGCGGTCGTATTCGAGAACACCGTGAAGCGCGACGGCTTCAGGTCGCACTGGTCCAGACCGGCCTTGAGCGGCTGCTTCGCCTTCGCCACCAGCGGGGAATGGAAGGCACAGGCCACCGCCACAGCGCGCGCTTTGATGCCGCTTGCTTTCAGGCGTTCTACTGCCAGCGCCACGCCTTTTTCCGTACCGGAGATCACGGTCTGCGCGGGGCCGTTCAGGTTGGCAATGACCACTCCCTCTACGCCCGCGATGATGGGGGCAATTTGCGCTTCCGTGCCCTCGGCCGCGGCCATGGTGCCCAGTTCGCCCTGCGCCGATTCGACAATCACGCGGCCGCGCAGCTCCGAGATGCGGATCAATTCGGGCAGACTGAACGTTCCCGCCGCCGCCAGCGCCGCGAATTCGCCGTAGCTGTGCCCGCAACCGAATTCGGGGTGGATTCCGAGATCGCTCAACAGCCGGAACATCGCCAGATCGGCCGCGCCCAGCGCGGGCTGCGCGACGTTCGTCTGCTTGAGCGCCTTTTCGTTGGCTTCGCGCTCCGCATCGGTAAACACGGTGGGCGGGTAAATATAGCCGCAAAGCGGTTTCCCGAGCTGCAGCTCCAGGCTGCTGTCGGCTTCTTCGAAAGTATTGAGGACGCGCGGGAACGATAAGGCGAGATCGCCCAGCATCCCGACCGATTGCGAGCCCTGTCCCGGGAATGAGAACGCGATCCTGCCCGCAGGCGCGCCGGCGTTCGACGAATAATAGACGCCGCGCGGGTCGCGGTGATCTTTGCCGGCGGCAATTGCGGCGCGAGCGGAATCCAGCTTGCCCGCCAGGTCTTCGAGGGAAGTCGCGACAATGGCAAGACAGTGCGGGCCTTGCGTCCGGCCCTTTTCCCAGTAGACGGCAGCCGCGAGATCGCCCAGCAGCGGCGCAGCTCCTTCTTTCAAAGCCGCCCGGATCTGATCGATCGATGCCGTGAGCTCCTGCGCCGACTGTGCCCGGAAGAGGAACAACTCGGCCGGCCAGTCGCGGAAAGACGCCATGTCCGATTCCGCCCCTTCCGGGGACCGGAATTCTTCCATGGCCACGTGGAAATTCGTGCCGCCAAAGCCGAAGGCGCTGACGCCTGCCCGGCGCGGCGCCCCATCCAGCCGCCGCAGCCACGGACGCGCTTCGGTATTGACGTAGAGCGCGCTTTCGGTGAGCGCTTTCGAGTTCGGCTTGGTCACTCCCAGCGTCGGAGGCAATACCCGCTGCCGCAATGCCAGGGCGGTCTTGATCAAACCGGCCATTCCCGCCGTGCACTTGGTGTGGCCGATCATGCTCTTCACCGAACCGAGCGCGATACTGTGTTTCGGCGCGCCGGCCTCGGAGAAGTAGCTGCTCAGCGACTCGGCTTCGGTTCGATCGCCCACGACCGTACCGGTGCCGTGCGCTTCCATCAGGCCGACTGTCTGCGGATCGATCTCGGCCTTGCGATAAGCCCGCTCAAACGCACGGATCTGCCCGATCGGCCGCGGCGCGGTAAGGCCCTTGTCTTTTCCGTCGCTGGACGCGCCAACGCTTTTGAGCACGCCATAGATCCGGTCGCCATCGAGTATGGCGTCGTCGAGACGCTTCATGATCGCGACCGCTATGCCTTCGCTGATGACGATGCCGTCCGCGGCCTCGTCGAACACGCGCGGCACGCCGCTCGGGGATAGCGCCTGCGTCTTACTGAAGCAGAGGTAGCTGAACGGCGTCTGCATCATGTCCACCGCGAGCACAACCGCGGTGTCGCTCGAGCGGGTTTCGAGTTCCGTGACGGCATGCCGCACGGCGGCCAGCCCGGTGGCACAGGCCGCATCCACGGTGAAGTTGGTGCCTCCGAAATCGAAGCGGTTGGCCACGCGTCCGGCTACCACGTTGAGCAGCAGGCCGGCGAAAGAATCCTCCGTCCATTCCGGCAATCCGTCTCCGAGCCGGTCGATTAATCCCGCCGAGTCTGTCAGGCTGCCGCCCGCCTGGTCCATGTAGTGCGGCAACAGCGAGCGGAAGCCATAGCCCATGCCCAGTTCGCCCACTCCGCCGCCCGCGCCGACAATGCAGCACGTACGTTCGCGATCGAAGCGCCGCTCATCGTAACCCGCATCGGTCAACGCGCGCTGCACGAACTCCAGCGCCAGCAATTGCATCGGCTCCACCGACGGCAAGGACGATGGCGGCATGCCGAATTTGATGGGATCAATCACCACGTCGCCAATGAATCCGCCCCAGCGCGAATAGACCTTGTCACGCGCGCGGCGGTTCTTGTCGAAGTAGACATCCACATCCCAGCGTTCTTTGGGAATCTCTTCGATGGCGTATTGCTTGTTGAGGATGTTTTGCCAGTATTCCTTGACGTCGGCAGCTTTCGGCAGGACGCACGAAATGCCCACGATGGCAATATCGGAGTTGGGGAAATGTCCTCCGGTGTTGTACTCGGCGAGCAGCGCGGACACGCGTTCACTGAGCTGCGCGCCGCCGCTACAACAATCGCGGTGCAGTTCTTCTACCGAGCAGACATTCTGGCGCAACGCCGCCACCTGGCCGATCATGAACATGCCCTCGCGGCGCACGGTTTCGGAGTCGGCCTGCTGGTACGTGCCGCGGCCTTCGGCATCGTTTTGCCGTACGATTCCTTTGGAGGCGATTCGCAATCTTCCGAGGTTCAGGCCTTCCAGTTCGAGGCGGATCTCTTCCTTGGGCTTGCCCTCTTTCAGCAGACGCCGTTTCTCATCGGCAAAGGCTTTGGCAAACGGGCTATCGGCGCAGCGGGTGGCATGGCCCACTCCCGATTCGACCAGCACGGTGTCCCGGCAGGCGATCGCCTCTTCCTGGAACGTGGCTGTGATCGCTCGCGTAGAAACGATCTCACGCGTGAAAAGGTAACCGGTCCCGATGACCACGCCGAGACGGACGCCGCGTTCGGCGAGAGGAGCGGTAATCGCCGCCACCATCGCGGCCGAACGCGCATCGTGGATCCCGCCCGCGAAAATGATGTGATAGTCTTCCGGCTTGGTGTTCGCGCCCGCGCCGCGCAGGTGGTTCAGGATGACCCGCACCATTTGCTCCCAGAGTACGAAGCTGGTGCGCGGCCCCACGTGCCCGCCGCATTCCCGGCCTTCGAAGATCACCCGCCGCGCGCCCGCTTCCAGAAAATTGCGCGTCAGCTCCGGCGAAGGAACGTGCAGATAAACGTGGATGCCGTCGGCTTCGAACTGCTTGGCCATGTCCGGCCTTCCACCGGCAATGATCGTGAATGGCGGCTTGTACTTCTTGACTTCAGCCAGTTGCTCGTCGCGCAATTCCTTCGGAACGAAGCCCAGAATTCCGACGCCCCACGGCTTTGCCCCGAGCTTGTGCTTGGTCTCTTCAAGCAGCTTGCCCACTTCCGGTCCGCGCATGAGGGCCAGTGCCAGAAACGGAAGCGCGCCCCCTTCGGCCACTGCCAGCGCGAAATCGGCGTTGTCGCTCACCCGCGTCATGGGTCCCTGCAGGATCGGGAAGCGCACTCCGTGCGATTTAGCCAGCGGTCCGTGCTCGCTGAGAGGATTCAGACGGGAGGCCACGCGCACCTGCCGTGAAGCCTCGCGGCGAATCGCGCCGCAGATACCGCGCACTGTGCGGAATCGCTCCGTGAGATAACTTGCGAACGCGGCATCCTGTCCGATGGTCAGCAGTTCGCGCCTGCCGATACGTTCGTTGACCGCCGCTTCCCAGGAAGCCAGCGTCTCTCCGCTTGCTTCCGCATCCACGGAATGCGTTTCTTCGAATTTCTTCAGGTCAAAAAATGCGGTTTCGCCGACGCGCGAATAAGCCCGGAAACGCTTTGCCGAATCCTGCCCGAGAACGGCGGTCTCACTGCCATCCATACGGGCAATGCGAGCTTTAATGCTCTCCGGCAGGGTCGACTCTTCCGCCAGGGCCAACTGCCAGTCGAGCGCAACTCCGGCCGCACCCGCTGCCAGGCACGCCGAGGCCGTATGCAAACCGACTCCGCCGCGCGCAAAAACCGGGACTTTGACCCAAGGCAGAATTCGCTGCAGGAGGATAAATACGGTTTCCTCTCCAATTCTTCCGCCGCACTCGCTGCCCTTCACCACCAATGCTTCGGCGCCCGCTGCAACCGCGTGTTCGGCTTCGGAAAGAGAACTAACCTGCACCATCACTTCGAGACCGTGTTCGCGGCACCATGCGATGGAATCCACTAACGAGTCACTCGAGCCGTCGCTTAGAACTAAGCCGCTGAGCCCCATGTTGAGTACCGGGGTCAGGACTTCGCGCACAGGCGCATCCAGTTTGGCTGCGGAAACAAGGAAGGCGGAGTTGGTGGCCTTCAACGTCTCGAGGGCCGCATCCGCATCGAGCCGGGACACGTAGTCGAGTCCCAGTACCGGAGTATGTCCGGCCTGATGCGCAGCGACGAGCACGTTAGGTTGTGTAAAGCCATCTGGTGTGAATACGAGTATCCGCCAAGACATCTTAGTGGTCCTCCACCACTTTGGAAGCAACCGCCTGACTCATTAGAAAGATCTGTGAATCGCGAGCACTGAGTTTCCCTCGGGAGGGGGTTGGAGGCCAACTGGGGCTTCCTCATCACACCAGCGCGAAATGGTGGAACTCTTGTGTTTTAAAGCATCTGGAGGAATAAGTCAATGCTTACGGGTACTTACCATCGATCGTGAGTACTACGGAAAACCCGGTGGGAACCGCCTGCCCGGCGGTTAACGCCGGAACAGCCTGTTGGGTAATCCCTCAAACCCCGCACACAATGCGCGAGAACTCACAAACTGCCAGTACTCGCTTGGGATGCACCCACTCCGTTTCGGGACTAGACAATATTGCGTGCCCCATCCCGCTCCGGTATTTTAACCGTATGGCTCAGAATAAGGGCAACAATTTCATTACCATCGTCTTCGACAGTTGCCGATTCGATTCTTTTGTGGCAGCTCAACCCAAGAACATCCTGAAACTGGGCGAGCTCGAACGGCGATGGTCCTATGCCTCCTGGACGGCGCCCTCCCATTACAACTTGCTTATGGGGCTTATGCCGCATTCGCGCCCGACGATGGTGTACGCATCGGAATATTACAAGCGGGATTTCGTCAAGTACTCCGAACGTCTCGGACACGAGAATATCGAGTTCAAATCGCTCGTGCCGAAACTGTATCTGCCGCTTTATTTCAAAGAAGTTCTGGGGTATCGCACGCATGCCATGGTCTCGCTGCCGGTGCTCAATCCCAAAACCATCCTGAACCAGGGATTCGATACTTTTAAACTCATGCCGAAGCACAACGACATGAGGGCGATGGTGCGGGAAATGACGTTCTCGGAAGAACATCCCTCCTATTACTTACTCAACGTGGGTGAGACCCACTATCCTTATGCGCTGCCCGATGAGCCGCCCGATAGCTGGCCGCGGATTCATGGAATCCACGGTGTCTTCAAACACCTCGATACCCACATGGTGGGCGGCAAACTGGCTGACGGAGAGGCGGTCGTCTTCGATGACGCCAAACTGGAAGAGTTGCGCCAACGGCAGATCAAAGCGGTTCAGTATCTGGACACCGTGGTCGAAGAGCTCTTCGACAAAGTACCCAACAACACGTGGATTACGATCACAGCGGATCATGGAGAGGTTTTCGGCGAGGACGGTTACTTCGGCCACGGCCCGGTGCAGCACGATAAAGTCTACGAAGTGCCGTTTATCGAGGGGAAGCTACGGTGAAGGATTGTTTAGTAGGGCCGGTAGCCACCGGCCCTGAAGACTTCGGTTTCTAGCGGCGTTTCCTGGAGAAATACCCCAGCGCAATCAGACCGATTCCCAGCAGTCCAAAAGTCGTGGGTTCAGGGACGCCAATACCGACGATCTGCACGTTGAGATCAACTGGTTTCGGCCCCAATCCGGCTTGCTGGGCGTTCACGTAGCTGGATACCGCATCCAGGTTGTTGGCATCGAAGCTGAGGAAAAAGTTATCCGATCCATCCTGGGCGTTCCCGCTTGACCCGGCATTGGAGTATTCGTTGAACCAATACCCGTACATGGTATTTGGATCTTCAGTCTGCGGATGCCCGAGGCCCCATACGGCAAATTCATACGTGACGCCTGATGCGAGAACCAGGTTCAGGTTGGAGAAAGTATTCTGCCATAGCGGGTAGAACGTCCCGGGGCTATTTACACTTTCGTAATTCTCCCCGTCGGCGTAGTGCACGTTGGTGTGGGTGATGTTGGGATTGCTGTTCCCTACTGTGACGCCGTCCGATTGGAAGTTCTGGTTCGGCGCGCCCGTTGCCACGATCGAGAACGGCGCCAGAGGACTGCGCGCATGCGTGATCGGATCCACATAAACCGGCCGCATGTACAGGGAAACTGAAGCGAACTCCACGCCGAGGGCTTGACCCGGCGTCGAGGCCACCGACCACGTACTGATGCTCTGAACTATATATGCGTTATTGGAGGTGTTCAGCGTGAAATCATCGCCATCGAACTTCTCGAAGGCAAAGGGATTGTTCGGGTCGAATTCGGTAAAGGCGTAATTACTGCGCTGCGTGCCAACGTTGTTCAAATTGGCGGTCGGCAACGGACGAGAGAAAATGATGGTCGGAGGTGGAAGCGGGTCGGCCACGCCGCGTGCACTTAAAACGATCAGTCCCCCGAGCAACCACGCTAAGCTCTTCATCAAATATCCGCCACTCCCCCGGAATACGCAGGTGCTTCCTCAGTTTGTTAGTCTTTTCTCAAATACCGAGGGCTAAGCAGGATTGTAGACGGTTGGTCGCAACAGGCGCAAGACATCCCGGTTCCGCCGGTTTGTGTGATAGTACTAGACAATAACCCTCATAACGTTAACCACCTCTTTTATGTGGTGGCTTCGACTTGCGGGCCGAACGGGCAGCGGCATATGATACCACTTGTCTTCTGAAGATCCATATATCCGGCGGAGAACCATCGCGGCGGCGCTGGCCGGGTTTTGCGCATTCCTGAGCTTTTACGCGCCGCAGCCCTTGCTCCCTCTGCTTGCGGCCGAGTTTCGCACCTCCGTAGCCGCGATCAGCCTGGTGATTACCGCATCTACCCTGGCGGTGGCAGGCGTCGCGCCCTTGGCCGGAATGCTGGCGGACCGGTGGGGACGGAAACACGTGATAGTACCGTCAGCCCTCCTCTTGGCCATACCGTCGGCATTGGCTGCCTCCTCCCACACGGTAGGGCAACTGATCTTCTGGCGCTTCCTGGTGGGCGTCTTTACCCCAGGGGTTTCCGTTGTGATCTCTGCCTACATTAACGAAGAGTGGCAGGAAGGGGTGGGATCGGCCCTGGGCGCGTATGTTGCCGGCACCGTTCTTGGCGGCTTCAGCGGGCGTTTCCTGGCGGGACTGATTGCCGGGCGCTTTTCGTGGCGGACGGCGCTCCTTTCGCTAGCCATTCTGAATGCCGCCGGCGGACTCGGGGTATGGCTTTGGCTTCCTCAGGGCCGCCGATTTCGGCGGGAACTCAGCGGCGCGGCCACTCTGCAGGCGATGGGCCGGCATTTGAAGAACCCGCGGCTGGCAGCTACATACTCGGTGGGTTTCTGTGTACTGTTTTCGATGCTGGCGACGTTTACTTACGTAAACTTCTATCTCGCCGCGCCCCCATTCGGCTTGAGCACTGCAGCCCTCGGCACGTTGTTCGTGGTGTACCTGGCCGGCGCCGCAGCCACGTTGGTGGCCGGCCGCTGGATCGACCGCCGCGGCCACCGTTTCGTGCTCGTGATCGCTTTCAGCGGCAGCATCGCGGGAATTCTGCTTACGTTAGTACCTAGCCTGCCGCTGATTCTCGTGGGATTGGCTCTGTGTTGCACGGGAGTTTTCGCGGCGCAATCGGCTTCTACCGGCTACATAGGGATCGTTGCCAAAGATGCGCGGGCGGCCGCCGTGGGTTTGTATGTGATGTTCTACTATATCGGCGGGAGCTTCGGAGCGGCCGTGCCCGGCAGGTTCTGGGTTCAAGGCGGCTGGCCCGCCTGCGTTGCGTTAATCGCCGGAGTCCAGGTTTTGATCATTGTTCTGGCCGCACTCTTCTGGCAGCCTGGAAAGCGCGGAACGGCTTTTCCGCAAGCCGTAGAATAATCCAGCAAATCAGATCGGAAATAGCTTATACTGAGATCGAACGAGAAACACCGGTTTCGACTACCGGAAGGAGCTTACAGATGCGCAGCCTCAAGCTGGCGATTCCCGCGGTATTGCTGTTGACGGGGTTGCTGGCACTCACTTCAGCAACCTACGGAAAACCCGAATACGCCAAGAAAGAAAAACAGACCTGCACGTTCTGCCACACCAAGGCGGGCGACAAGGAGCTCAATGCGGCGGGTAAGTATTATCAGGCGCACGATCATTCCCTAGACGGCTACAAGAAGTAGCGTCCGGCCGTCCCCCAGCCGGTTGTTCGCCGGGAGCCCGCGGCATTATAGTTGGGTTGGGCGATGAATCTTCCGAATTCGCTGACAATCCTGCGCATTTTCTTTGTGCCCCTGCTGGTGGCGGCGCTGGTACAGGAGAATGTCACCGTCCGAGTCGCCGGCCGGGTGGTGACGAACGAGTGGCTGGCTCTGGCGATATTCCTCTCCGCCGCCGCCACCGATCTGCTGGATGGTTATCTGGCGCGCCGCTGGAGCCAGGTCACCACGATCGGAACCCTGCTGGATCCCATTGCCGATAAATTGCTGGTTTCGGCCGCGCTGATTTCTCTGGTACAGGTGCGCGTATTGCCAGGGTGGATGGCCATCCTGATTGTAGGCCGCGAGTTCGCCGTTTCCGGGCTGCGCAGCATTGCCGCCGCGGAAGGATACACCATCAAGGCCAGCGACATGGGGAAAACCAAGATGATGTCGCAGGTCATTGCGATCTCCTGTCTGCTGGCCAGCGTCCGCCATCCAATCCTGCATCTGCCGGGCATGATCCTGATGTGGGCCGTTGTGTTCTTCGCGATTCTATCGGCCGTGAGCTACTTCGGCAAATTCTGGCACAAGGTGGATGCCAGCATCAAGAAACGCCGGAGGCGCGAACTGTTGTTGCTCGAGCAAAAAAGGCAGCGCGCCATGGTGCGCGCTCACAAGCGGTCCAGGTCGGCTTCGGGAGAGGCCGGCTTGGGAGCTTCGGGCGGAACGATCTGGAAACCTCCCGAAGTCAACTGAACAGTGCGCACCTGCCCTTTGGGACCCACGGGTCCGATTGGCTTTCCGTTCAATGAAATGCTGACACCGCCGGCATTTCCGAGGCGCAGCAGCACAGTCGAATTGGCTTCCACGGTCCGGCTCTCCGACGGCTCCAGCGTACCCGAGAACGAATACTTACCGTCCGTGCGCGCCGATACCCAAACCTGGTCCGCGGCAGTTAACAACACGTGCACGGCGGCATTGGATGCGGGTTCTGCCGGAGTTGCCTGACGCTCTGCCGTGCTTTCCTGGGGCGGTGCGACAGGAGTTGGAGACGGGGATTGCGCAGTAATGGCCGGTTTCGGTGTTTCCGCCTGCGGTGGCGCGGGCGCCGGAACAGTCTTCGCGGGCACCGCGGCAATCTCACGGGCGGAAACCGGTCGTCGCGAACGTTGCCACCACGAATAAACCGCTGAGCAAACCAGCATTACGACGATGACCATCGCTAACGCGGGCAGCGACGCAGTCCACCGCGATTTATGATCGCTCACGGCGTTCCACGCTTTCACACGCGGCAATGAGACACTGGCTTCGGGTTTGAATTCACTGGCCTGTGGAACTGGTGAGGGGGCCAACTGGAGTTGCAGGTCGCTGATCATCTCGTCTTCATCGAGACTCAGCAGACGGGCATACTGGCGCACGAAGCTTTTGGCAAAGACGCCGCCGGGGAGCTTGTCAAACCGATCGTCTTCGATCGCCTCCAGTAAACGCGAAGAGATCTTCAGTTCTTGAGAGATCCGTTCCAGATCGAGATTACGCCTCAGCCGCTCGCGGCGCAAAGTCTCGCCAATGGAGGTCATGCCGGGAGTCTTCCTTTAGCCCCTAAGCTCATAATACAACAGCAAATAACGTTACTCCGCGGCGGTGGAAAACGCGCGTGCGCGATCTCACGCCAGACCTGTTAGCATGATCGGTTGATCTCGGTAGTTGTGGTCAATTGGAACCGGAAAGAACTCCTGCGCGCGTGTTTGCTTTCTCTTCAGCGGCAGACGGGAGTGCCCTTCGAAGTCATTGTGGTAGATAACGGTTCGGCGGACGGCTCTGCCGAGATGGCGGAGTCGGAGTTCGGCTCCCGTGTGATTCGCAACACGCAGAATCGCGGTTTCTGCGCCGCCAATAATCAGGGGATTCGCGCCGCTCAGGGAGAATTTATCGGTCTATTGAACAACGACGCGGAAGCGGAACCGGGGTGGCTGTATGCGCTCTGGAAAGCCTGCCGGAGCGCGCCCGACGTGGGCATGGCAGCGAGCAAAATCCTAGTGTGGGAGAATCCGCGTATCATCGACAAGGCCGGGCACCTCATCTTTCCCGACGGCCAGAATCGCGGCCGCGGCAGTGGAGCGCTCGATCGCGGGCAATACGACCGCGAGGAGGAAGTGCTTTGGCCGGATGGTTGCGCCGCTCTCTACCGCAAGGAAATGCTCGATCAGATCGGCGGGTTCGATGAAGATTTTTTCGCTTATGGCGACGATGCTGAGTTGGGCCTGCGCGCGCGGATTGCGGGCTGGCGGTGTATTTATACCCCGCAGGCCGTGGTGCGGCACCATCGTGGTTCTACGATGGGCAAAGATTCCGTGCGGCGCCTGGAACTGATCGAACGCAACCGCCTGCTGCTGGCCATCAAGCTGTTTCCCGCGAGCCTGCTGGCGCTCAATCCGGTCTACTTTGCGCTGCGGCTGGCCGCGGGAATTCTGGCCGTGCATCGCGGTGTGGGCGATACCGTGCACTTCCCCGGATGGCGCGGAAAATGGCGGATGGCCCAAGCGCTGGTACGGGGCGATGTGGATGCGCTGCGGATGGCCCGGCGCATCTGGCGCAAACGGGCCGAGGTACAGCGTTTCCGCCGCCTGGATGCGCGCAGCGTACGCAAGCTCATTCTTACGCACCGGCTCGGCTGGAAGGACGTCGCATGAGCGCCTGCCTCGTCTGCGGCTCGCCGCGAACGGCGTCTCTGTTCCGCGCATCGGACCGGCTGTACCACACCACCGCGGAAGAATTCGAGGTGGTGCGCTGCGGGGAGTGCGGCCTGGTCCGGCTGGAGCCGCAGCCGGCCGCCGATCAACTGCCCCGCTACTATCCGCGCGGCTATTGGTATGCGCCGCAAGGAAGCGCGGCCGGGCATCTCGAAGAGACATACCGGCGTTTCGTGCTGCACGACCACGTACGCTTTGTCGTGCGCGCGTTACGCGAAACCGGCGGCGGACCGCTGCTCGATGTGGGCTGCGGCGGCGGATTATTTCTCGGTCTGTTGCGCAAACAGGGTTTTGGCGTAGTGGGACTGGATGTTTCCCACGAGGCCGCGCGCGTCGCCTGGAAGCAACAGCAGGCCCCGGCGCTATGCGGCTCTTTGGAAACGGCGCCGCTTCGCGCGGGAAGTTTCGCCTGTATCACCATGTTCCACGTGCTGGAACATTTGCCCGACCCTCGCCGGTACCTGGCTGCGGCGCGCGATCTGCTCTCGGCTGACGGACGTCTGATCGTGCAGGTGCCTAATGCGGATTCCTGGCAGTTTCGCCTGCTCGGCAGGTCGTGGAACGGCGTCGATGTCCCACGGCACCTTTACGATTTCCGCGGCCGCGATCTGGAAAGACTGCTGGTATCCGTCGGCTTCGAAGTGGTCCGCCGCAAGTATTTTTCGTTGCGCGATAATCCCGCGGGATTGGCCAGCAGTATGGCGCCCGCGCTGGACCCCATGGCCCGCCGCGTGCGCGGTGTTCGGGAAAGCGGCATCGCGCGGATCGCAAAGGACCTGATGTACTTCGCCCTGGTGCTGGGCGCATTGCCGTTCACTGTTGCCGAGGCCGCGTGCCACTCCGGGTCGACGGTCATGATCGAGTCCCGCAAGCGATGAAATATACCGGCGTCGCATACCGGCTCCCGCGCCCACTCCGCCGGCACGTGCTGCATTTCGAGGTGGAGATTGAGGATGCCGTAGCCGCCTTCGCGCGCGCCTTGCCGGCAGGCGCCAGGGTTCTCGATGCCGGCGCCGGCGAGGCACAGTATGCGCCGCACTTCGCCGGCCGCCAATACGTCGGCGTGGATTTGGGTATCGGCGATGCGGCCTGGGATTACCGGGGATTGAGTGCAATCGCCGACCTGACCGCGCTTCCGTTTCCGGATGCCGCGTTCGCCGCCGCACTGCACATTGTCACGCTGGAGCATCTCCGAGAGCCTGCCTGCGCGCTCGCAGAGATTGCCCGAACACTCGCGCCCGGCGCTCCGCTGCTCCTCGCGGTTCCGCACGAGTGGGAAGTACACCAGGCGCCTCACGATTTTTTTCGATACACGCGCTACGGCGTTGCTTACCTGCTGCAGAAGGCCGGCTTCGAAACCGATGAAATCCACCCGGCCGGAGGTTATTTCCGGCTGCTCGCGCGGCGCCTGCTCAACGGTTTACAATTTTTCACGGGAGGGTTTCGCTGGCTGGGATTTATTCCAGCGGCGATCCTGGTGGTCCCACCCGCGCTGATTCTGCCCTTCTTCGATTTTCTCGACCGGGACCGGAATTTCACGGTGGGCTACATTTGCGTGGCGCGGAAACGCGCCTAAATCAGAGGCCAGCTTGGACGGAGTCATCGTAATCGACAAGCCCGAAGGATGGACGTCGCACGACGTGGTAAGCAAGGTGCGGCGTATCACCGGAACGAAGAAAGTGGGGCACCTGGGTACTCTCGATCCGATTGCCACCGGCGTGCTGCCGCTGGTCATGGGACGCGCCACACGGCTCGCCCAATTCTACGTCCGCAGCGACAAGATCTATGAGGGTATCGTGCGCTTCGGGTGGGCGACCTCCACATACGACCGTGAGGGAGAGGCGAGCGGCCCGAAGGTGGAAGTTACGCCGGATCCCGCCCGGTTGGAAGAAGCGCTCGACCGGTTTCGCGGCAGGTTCCTGCAAACGCCTCCTCCCGTTTCGGCAAAAAAGGTGGAAGGCCGCCGCGCCTACGAACTCGCGCGTCAGGCGATTTCTGTGGAACTCGAACCCGTTGAAGTCGAAGTATATGAATTGACGGTTTTGAAAATCTCCGGCGCCGACCTGCACCTGCGTGCCCATTGCTCCGGCGGGACGTATCTTCGTTCCATCGCACACGAACTCGGGAAGGCTTTCGGTTGCGGGGCGCACCTTCACGAACTTCGCCGAACTGCGAGCGGGGAGTTCGTTCTCGATCAGGCGCGCACACTCGAACAGCTCGAATCGCTGGCTGCCGCCGAACGTCTCATCGATGCCCTGGTGCCGTTGGCCGACCTGCTGCCGGGCATTCCCAGTGTATTCGTGGACGATGTTACCGCTCTCCAGATTCGCAACGGACGCAACTTTCCGGCCTCGCCGTTTCGGTCGCAACCCGCTTCGCGGAGGGTGAAAGCCGTGACCTCGCAGGGCGACCTCGTAGCCATTGGAGAAGCCGTGCTTCCCAATCTGTACCATCCGGTGGTGGTGCTGTGAAACGCCCGGGGCGCGCTCCCTGGTAAAATAGTTTCGTCCGATGCTGAAGCGATTCATCTTGTGGGACTTTCCGCGGGCAAGCTGGCAGTATGACGTGATGGTCGGCATCATTCTCGCATTCATCTTCCTCACGCCCCGCGAGTGGTTCCGCGATCAGCCGCGCATCCCTGGCGCCAGCAGTATCGCGCTGCTTCCCTCAGAGAACGGCAGTTCTGTGTTTTTTGTGAATTCGGAGCTTTTGTCCGGAATTCCCGAGAACCAGCGCGCCACAAGGCTCACGGAAGTCCTGCGCATCCGGATGAGCAATCGACGCCTGAACGTAACGCGGGTGGAGCCTGTCCTCGATTCCGAAGGCGGATTGCAAGGATACATGGCTTTCGCCCGGCCGTAAAGTTTTCACCGATGTTACGCGCTGTTCTGATCGGCACCATCTGCGCCGCTTGCGCCTGGACGGCGGATCCGTCGCTCGAGACCACGCTCGCCAAAATGGATCAGGCCTCCGCGAAATTCGCGGGGCTTACCGCCGATTTGCGCCGCGTCGCGCACACCGCTGTCATTAATGAGGACTCGGTCGATAGCGGCACCGTCACTATGAAGCGGCCAAGGCCGCGGGATATACGGATGCTTTATGACACGAAGCTGCCTGACCCGAAGCAGTACGCTTTTGACGGGCGCAAAGGTGAGATTTATCTACCGAAAGTACAAACCGTGCAGGAGTATGACCTGGGTAAATACCGGGGTTTGCTCGACCAGTTTCTTCTATTGGGTTTCGGCAGTAGCTCGAAAGAACTAGAGAATGCATATACCATCACTTACGGTGGCGCCGAAACCATCGGCGGTGAAAGAACGACGCGCCTGGAATTGATTCCGAAATCCCAGGAGATGCTAGCGCATCTAAAGAGGGTGGATCTTTGGATTGCCGACACGACCGGGGTGCCGGTTCAGCAGAAATTCTATATGCCCGGCGGCGACTATCAATTGGCCACGTATTCCAACACAAAAATCAATCCCACAATTCCCGACTCGGCTGTGAAGCTGAATCTCCCAAAGGGCGTTAAGCGAGAGTACCCGGGAAAATAATCACCCAATGAAAACCAAAACGAGCGCTCAACGCCTGCAATATCTCGACTGGCTTCGCGGCATGGGAGCCGTGGTCATGCTGCAAGGCCATGTGTTCCATTCCTTCCTGAAGCCGGAGCTTCGCGATGGCGCTCCTTTCATTCTTTCCCAATTCGTAGGGGGAATGCCGCCTGCAATTTTTCTGTTTTTGACCGGAATCACGCTGGCCTTTTTGATGGACAGCACGGAGCGGAAGGGGCTGACGCCTCGGGAGCGCGTGCATGCGGCGTTCCGGCGTTCCGGCTACCTGATCCTGCTGGCCTTCGCGTTTCGCCTGCAACTCTGGATCTTCTCCTGGCCCGCGCCCTGGACGGACCTTCTCAAAGTCGACATCTTGAATTGCATGGGGCTGGCCGTCGCAGTCATGTCGCTGATGGCGCTATTCCGGACCGCGGAACGCATCCGGCTCTGCGCGATTCTGGGTTTGGCAATCGCATTCGCGTCGCCGTGGATTACGCAGATCGATTGGTCATGGGCGCCGCCGTGGCTGCGGAATTACGTAGTTCCCGATTTCAATTTCTTCGGGTTTTTCCCTTGGGCCGCCTACCTGGCTTTCGGCGTGAGCGCGGGAAGCCTCATCCGGGCGATTCCGGTGGAGAGCACCGAGCGTGCCATGCAATGGGCCGCGATTTTGGGGGGCGCGCTCATCGTGACGTGCCAGTATTTCGCCAATCTGCCGTTCTCGATCTACGCGAAATCGGACTTCTGGTTGAATAGCCCCGCCCAGGTTTTGATCAAGCTTGGGGTGACCCTGGTGCTGCTGGCGGGCGCCTACCTCTGGACACAATA
>PSRJ01000075.1 GCA_003175985.1 Terriglobia bacterium | reverse complement strand
TGCGGCGATTGCCATGCCGTCATTTGCCGCGTCTGCGGCACGCCGCTCGAGCGCGTAGACGACCTGGGCATCGGCTGACGATTACTTGCGGTCGGCCGGCTGATAGGTGGCCGGAACCTGGAAAAGATACACAGGCTGCTCCACGCGGCTGATGTTCGTAAGCTGGAACGTATCCTCGCCCATTCGCGGGTCGCGATGCACACTCTTGACGAGGGTCTGCAACTCGGGCGAATACCAGGTCTCCGAAACGGACTCGATAGGCCGGTCGTTACCGATGGCGCCCGTTTCAATCGTCGAGGCCATGCGCGTGCCTTCCGCGTTCACGCCCTCGATCGTCTGCCGGCCAAGCGATTCACTCTTGCCAGGGGCTCGTGCATCGAACTTCTCGACAAACACCCGCGCGCCGGGAGGCGGAGCGGCGGCCGCGATTTCGGCTCTTAGCCCAGCGACGTCCAGCGCACCATCGGTTGATACGCGGTACTGGAATGTCTGCATGTCCCCGCTCCGCACAAAGCCGGGCCGGCCGCCCATAGCCAGCGGCAGCTTGCGCCAGGTCTGCGCCTTGGGATCCAGCGAATAGGTCGTGCCGGCCACAGGGTCCCATATCGTGATCTGGTCGGGAGTCTCGCGCCGCATCCGGCCCTCGCTGTCGCGGTAAACGCTGATGCGCTCCTCGCGGTGAATGCGCGTGCCATCGGCCAGCATCTGTGTGCTTTCGCTGACTTCGACGGCCGAATACGGCGCCCCTTTGACGGCAGGACCCATGACCGCGCCCATCACCTTCACGCTGCGCATGGTGGTCTCTAACTTAGTGAAGAAGGCATCCGGCGGAGGTGGTTCCTGCGATCGGGCGGCGGCTGCCAGCAAAGGTAAAATCATGACGCTTCGGTAAGTTCGTTTCATCATCGCTCTCCTGAAAAATCACTGACCAAGCGGATAGCGCGCGGGCGTCCATCCGGACCCAGAATGACATCGGCGGGAAGCTGTCCGCCCTCCAGGCCAACTCGCACCACGATGCCCGATTCGATCGGTTCATCGTCCAGCTTCACGTAATACTGCTGCTCCGGTTTCGGCTTCGGTTTCACAGGAACTACGCGCCGGATAATAGCAGGCTTCACCGCCGGCCGCGGAGGGACCAGCACCTGGGGCGCCCGAGGCGGCGGCAGCGGCGCCACTGCGATCGGATCCGCGGGCCGCGGCAGCGCGAAGAACGCGAGCGCCAATGCGGCCGCCGCCACCCCCGCCGCCCACGGCCAAATCACTAACGGCCGGCGCGGAAGGTGAGGCAATTGCCCTACTGGTTCCGGTTCAGGAAGCGCAGTCAGCAGGGCTGTGACGCGCACCGCCCGAGCCTCCACATCTGCATACACTCCGGTACAAACGGGGCACTCTTCAACGTGGGCCGCTACCCTCTGCATGTCCGCGGCGGACAGTTCGCGATCCACATAAGCCCGCAATTCTCCTTCAGACCAGCAGTGGCTCATAGCTCATCTCCATATCGTGCCCGATACCTTCGCTCGAATTCCCGCTCGGCGCGCGCCAGCAGCGTACCCACCGAGGAAGACTGGATGCCGAGCGTCTGAGCGATCTCCCGGTAGGGCATTTCGTTGCTGCGAAGCAATAACAGTTGCGCATCCCGGGCCTTCATGCGAGTCAGAATCGAGCGCACGCGCGCGCTACGTTCCTCCCGCAGCAAGGTTTCTAATGCCCCCGCTTCCCCGCTATGAAGCGCGCGCAGCGTTCCGGCCTCCTGTTCCGTCCGGCGCCGCCGCGCCCTGGCTCGCAAGGCATCCAGACCGGCGTTGGTCGCCACGCGGTAGAGCCAGGCGGTGACATCCTCGCGGCTGGATAAAAACGTGGATCGGGACGCCAGCTTCGAGAAAGCATCCGCGGCAATCTCTTCCGCCCGGCCGCGATCTCCCGTGAGCCGAGTAAGCAGAGCCGCCAGACGGGGGTACTGGTCGCGGAATAGCGTCTCAAACCAATCACCGGAGCGGCTCCCGGCACGGGACCCCACCGCGGTTAATGCCAGTTCCTCAGGCTGCACACTGCTTATAACGTCGGTCACCTTACTTTTGTGACGAAGATTTTACCAGGAGCGCCGGGTAGTCGCGCATGTCGTGTTCGATCGCGGGCTCCGCAGCCGCAAGAGTAAACTGCTCTTCGCACTGGCGGTCGCGCGACCACTCCGTGGCAGCGCGCCGCGGGTTGGCCTCAACTGGGTCCGCACCTCTTTCGATCACGCCTCGCAAACGAACGTGCCATGTGATTAAATCAGAGTCGCATGGCCGATTCTGAAGACAAATACCGGGCATTGCGGCGGCTGCCGCCGTTCCCCGCGATTGCGACCAAGCTGCTGCGCGTTCTGTCGCATGACGACGTGCAGACCAAACAGATCGTAGAGCTGGTGCGGTCCGATACGGCGCTGGCATCGGAACTGCTCCGCATCGTTAACTCGCCGATTTACGGCTTTCGCGGGCGCGTCAGCAGCATTCAGAACGCGGTGACGCTGCTGGGGTTCGACACGGTCAAGAGCTTCGCTCTGACGGTCTCCATGAAAGGCTTTCTGCATACGGCGCTGCGGCTGGACGTGCTGCGCCGGATCTGGCGCCACAGCCTGGCTTGCGGGCTGATTGCCGAGGAGCTTTCCACAGTCTGTTCGACTTCGCAGGGGCGCGACGATCGGGCGTATACGGCGGGCTTGCTGCACAATATCGGCAGCCTCGGCCTGTTCGTTGCGCATCCGCGGAGCTACGGCGATCTGATGGAGCAGGCCGACGCCCTCAATCTGCTGGAACGCGAGCGTGAAGCATTCGGCATCGATCACTGCGAAGCGGGCGCGTGGCTCGCGCAAAGCTGGGAACTACCGGAAGAGGTGCAGCGCGCCGTCAAAACTCACCATGACCCGCCCAGCCAGAACGGGTTTGACCTCACGGACCTGGTGCGTGTGAGCGTGCTGCTCACCGATGTACTGGGTTTTAGCGTGGTGTCCGCGCCCAACACCTACACGGTAGCCGACGTCCGCAAACTGCTTCCTCACGCGGCACAGTATCGTTTCGATCCCGATCCTGCAGTGATGCTATCCAGAATCACAGACCGGCTGGACGCGTTCGATTGAGGCCGAAAGCTTCAGCGATCAGTTCATAAGACCGGCGGCGCAGGGTGTGATCGTACATAATGTTCACCACGAAAACCTCCTCGGCGCCGTACTCCGCCGCCAGGCTTTCGAGAGCGGCGCGAACCGTCGAAGGCGAGCCCGCGATGATGCGGCGGCGCGCGGGCAGCCGGTCGATCGGTTCCCCTTCTTTTTCCAAGAAGCACAGGGCTTTTTCGACAGGCGGAACGGAAACCAGCCGGCCGCGATAGAGCAGGAGCATCATCATACGGAAACTGGCGGAGAGCCGCAGGGCTTCTTCGTCGTTAGAGGCGCAGATGGCCCATGCCGCTACCGCCATGCGAGGGGTGGACAGCCGGTCAGAGGGAACGAAGTGCTGCCGGTAGTAGGCGGCCATGGGAACGCCTTCGGGGTTGATGAAGTCCGCGAACACATAAGGCAAACCCAATTCCGCGGCCCATATGGCGCTTTGCGGCGACGAGCCGAGCAGGGCGGGCTCGGGGCTTACGAACCGCATGTCGCTGAGGCGCCGGAAGGGGCCGTCAGCGGGAGGGCGATTGGCGAGATAGTTCAGCAGTTCTTCAAGCTGCTCGCGGAAATCGTCGGGCGCGGGCTGGCGCCGGTCGCGCTGGAGGGCGTATGCCACGGCCGCGCTCGTGCCCGCGGCGCGTCCGATTCCGAGGTCGATGCGCCCGGGGTAGAGTCCGTTCAGCATGCTGAACGTTTCCGCGATCTTCAACGGGCTGTAGTGCGGCAACATGACGCCGCCGCTGCCGACGCGCAAACGAGTGGTGGCGGAGGCCACCGGACCGATCATCGCTTCCGGGCTGGCACACGCCAGGCCGGGGGTGCCGTGATGTTCGGCGAGCCAGTAGCGGCGATATCCCAACTCATCGGCGAGGCGCGCCAGATCGATGGTGTTGCGGAGCGCATCGCCGGCGGTTGAGCCCTCCGGGATCGGAGATTGGTCAAGAACGCTTAGGGCGAAAGGCACGTCGAGCTCAGCCGCCAAGCTGGAATTGCACCGTCAACGAACAGGCGAGGGTGGGCGGAGGCAACTGAGGTGTCACGGCAGGGTCCCAAACTGCCGTAAAATCGCCCAATCTCAAAACCGGCAGAACCGGAATCTGTATCAAGCTCAGACCCGCAGTGCCTTGCGACAAGCTGAGAATCGATCCGGCCGATACTCCCGCGGCCGCACCCAATTTCTGCGCCTGGCCTCGCGCATCCGATATGAGATCCGCTTCGGGGCAGACCAGGGACTGTTGCGCTGCGGTCGAAGCCTGCACTCCTTCCACCGCAGAGCTGAAGCTCATTCCCGAACCCTGCTTCGCAATATTCTGCTGCGCCGCGGCGAGCAATGACAGCGTGTCCCTCAGCTTTGCGAGTGGCGCAACCAGAGTAAACGACCACTGAAGGAACGAGCGGACGGGTGTTCCGGTTGTCGCGGAAAAGGACACTGTATCGACGCTGGAAAAATTGGCGCCGTTGATTCCGGCCGCTTGCAAAGCTCCGGCGACCTCATCGAAATTTGCCGTCAACCCCGTGCTGACGGTCAGCAGGATCACCACCTGGTCCGGCTGCGGACTGATGGCACGGGAAACGGTAACTCCAATCGTGTACGGTCCGGCTTGCCCCAGCATCAACCCCAGAGCGTAACGCACAGTAATGGCACATGAGGGTACGGAAGTGTTGATACCGATGATCGCGCCCGCGCTGAGACCGGCGGCGCCGGCTATCTTCTGCGCCTCCGTCCGCGCCTGATTGAAGAGTTCGCCGTAGTTGCAAGGCGTCGTCGCCGCACCAGAGGCCTGCGTTCCCTGCACTCCGAATGACAGCGAGAAATCCGGCTTCGGCAGCGTCTGCTGCAATGAGCTCAACATCGCAGTCGTGTCCTTGACTTTGGATAGCGGCACGATCAGCCGGAAAGACCAGAAGAGCATCATCTGCGGCTGAGGAACGGATTGCACCGGATTCGCCGCTGTTCTGATACCCGCAAGATTGGCCGCGGTAATCCCGGAGCCCGCGAGCGCCTTCAGAATGTCGTCCAGCCCCTTATCCGTCGCCGAAGTCACCGAAACCACGAACACTGCCTGGTCGGGTTGAACGGTTCCCGGTTGCGATGTGCTGACCGTTACCGAGTTCGAAGTGAGCTGCCCAAACGAGAGAAGTGGCAACAAAAGGAAAACAGCCGAAGCTTTGAACATGGATCTATTGTGCCAAACCGGATTTCCGGCCCAGCATTTACGAGCAGAAGGAGGAAGGAAGCACAAATTGCGATTTCGGCAAATCCGGAATGGCCGGCTGCGGGTTGCTGAAGTTCAACACGTTCAGCAGATTTCCCACGTCGTTCGAGGTTTCACGGGCGGCCAGAGGCGGCACGCTCCAGACCGATTCGATCAGCTTGAGAACCGACGTGTGGTCGAAGACCGTGTGATTCACTGTGGGATTGGCTGGATTCCCTCTCGTCCACGGCGACGCGATGACACACGGCACACGAATCCCCAGCATGGCTTTGCCATCCACCACATCAGGATCCACGTTATTTGGGGCGACTGCGCGGGGCGGCGGCACATGATCGAAGAAACCGCCCCATTCATCAAAGTTGATGATCAACACTGTGCCCGGCCAACTGGGGCTGTGGGTGACGGCATTGAAGACTTTCGAAAGGAACGCGTCGCCATTGCGAATATCGGAATGCGGGTGATCGTCATCGTCCGTGACATTGCCTACAGTCGTGAACGTCGGATCGACAAACGAAACCGCTGGCAAAGTGCCTGCAGCGCAATCGCTCAGGAACTCGGAATATGGCCGCGAGATGTCCGCGTACTTCTTGCCCCAGAGCGCCAGAAACGGTATGTTGCCGTAATAATACTTGCCGGTGATGCCTTGAGCCGCCAGGTGATCCCAGATCGTCGGCAGAGTAGAAATGAAAACCTCGTCGCCGAGGCGGTCGGTTTGGCCGGCGTGCTGGAAGATGCGGTTCGGAAACGTAGGACCCAGGAACGCCGGAAAGTACCGGTCGCAGGTCGTGTAGTTGCGCGCCAGCGCCGCGAGAAAAGGAATGTCGGATTCCGTGTAGTAGCCGATCGGGAACAGGCTGCCCGCTTGAATTTTCAAAAAGCCGTCCATATTGCCTGAGTCGTATTCGGTCCGTGCGCCGTCGTAGCTGTGGTCCGGATCCGGATAGGCGCACCCCGTGTAATCCGGGGCCAGGGGAAATGTGGCGTGAAGCTGATTGTTCAAATCGGGATACATGAGGCCTGCCTGCTTCCCATCGGCATTGGGAAACCAGCCCAGGAAATGATCGAAGCTGCGGTTTTCCATCATCACCAACACCAGGTGTTGGACCGGGCTGCCGCCGGCGAATGCCTTCTTGGCGATCCACGGGGCCGTTGCCGCCGCACCCGCGGCTTTTAGGAAAGTTCTGCGCCTCATCGTAGTCAATATAGCGGAATAGTGTTACAGCCGCATAAGCGCGTGGCATAATCGGGACAATGGCATGAAGAATGTCTGGGCCCCGATTGTCTTAGCGCTGCTGCTTGCCGGTTGCGCTCATAAGAAGCGCGTTCGCGTCGCTCCCCCGCCACCCTCCGCGCCCGCCGAAGTCCGGCTGGGCTACACCGAAACGGGCACGGCAAGCTGGTACGGGCATCCGTATCATGGCCGCCCCGCCGCCGATGGCGAGATCTACGATATGGAACAGATGACGGCGGCTCATCGCACGCTGCCGTTCAATACCTGGGTGCGAGTCTACGATCTCGATACGAACAAGACCGTGGATCTGCGGATCATTGACCGCGGTCCCTTCATCGACGGACGCATTATCGATATCTCGCACGCGGCGGCGCGCGCCATCGATATGATCGGACCCGGCCTGGCGCGCGTTCGCATGGAGGTCATTCGTCTGCCCGCGGCGCCGGAAGCCGCTTTGTTTGCCGTGCAGGTGGGCGCGTTTCGCGACCGCAAGAATGCAGAACGGCTGCGTACCGAAATGGAGAGCCGCTATGGGACTGCACGCCTTGTATTACGAGCCGGAAACCCCGACGTCTGGCGTGTCCTGGTGGGTTCGGAGCGGACGGAGGAACTGGCGGAGAGTCTGGCGGAGCGAATCCGGCAAGAATCTGGTGAGAGAAACAACGCGTTTGTCGTACGAGTAGATTCTAGACAATTTTCCACTACATGATTCCGCTCGTCGCGGACTGTCCCCACGGCCTGGTGGGACAGTCACCCGAGATCGCTTCCATTCGGCGACTGATCCAAAAAGCGGCCCGTACGCGGCTTCCCGTCCTGCTCCTGGGTGAGAGCGGGACCGGAAAGGAAGTGGTAGCCCGCGCCATACATGCGGAGAATCCGCAGGGCCAATTCGTACCTATCGATTGCGGCTCGCTCGTGGGGACGCTCATGGAGAGCGAACTGTTCGGCCACGTGAAGGGCTCTTTCAGCGGCGCAATCGAAAACAAAAAGGGCCTGGTCGAGTTGGCCGATGGCGGCACGGCATTTTTCGACGAGATCGGCGACCTTCCGCTCGAAATGCAGGTGAAGCTGTTGCGGCTGCTTCAGGAGCGGGAGTTTCGCCCGGTCGGCTCTCTGAGCTGGCGCAAAGTCGACCTGCGGATCATCGCTGCGACTCACCGCGACCTGAAGGCGGAAGTGGCAGCCGGAAGGTTTCGGCAGGATTTGTACTACCGGTTGAATGTCGTAGTAATTCGCCTGCCGCCCTTGCGCGAGCGCAAACAGGACATTCCCCTCTTGTTGGGCCATTTTATCGACCGGAGCCGCGCCGAAGGTCTGCCCGAGTTTTGCGCGGGCGACGAAGTAATCCGCGCCTTGCTCGCATACGATTGGCCGGGCAACGTGCGCGAGTTGAAACACTGCATCGATCGCATGATCGCCCTGCGCTCGGAAGGAGCCTTGCAGATGGCTGATCTGCCTTCGGCCTTGCAGCACTTCCATCAGGCTTCCTCACCCATGTTGCAGGATCTGTCGGATGTCCTGGAGGAACACGAGTTCCAGGAATTCGTGCTGCCTCCCCGGCAGCAGGTGTTTTCGATTTCCGACAGCGAGAAACGGGCGATTCTTCAAGCGCTGGAGGCCACTGGCGGCGAGCGGGGAAAAGCCGCGCGGCTCCTCCAGATCGGCCGTACCACTCTTTACCGGAAGATGAAAGAATACGGGATGGATTGACCATCGCGCTCGACGCCACCTACAGCATCGGAGAAGAACTCTCCGGCGTGGGGATCTACTCGCGCGAGCTGCTGGCCGGGCTCGCCCGCAGTCAGCCAGATTCCCATTTTGATTTCTGCTACCGGCCGCACCGGTATTTCCGTTCCTGGCGCACGCCCTTGCCGCCAAACGCGCGCCGGCGCCTGCTGGCCGAGCCGCTAGGTCCTCGCTCGACGGAACTGTTTCATGGGCTCAATCAGCGGCTCCCGCAACTTCCGCTCCGCCGGGCGGTAGCGACCTTCCACGACCTCTTCGTGCTTTCCGGCGATTATTCCACTGCGGAGTTCCGCGCGCGCTTTGCGGCCCAGGCGCGAGACGCGGCTGCGCGGGCCGACGTGGTCATCACCGTTTCCGAATTCACCAAAACACAAGTTTCCGCGTTGCTGGGAGTGGAGCCTGCGAGGATTCAAGTCGTTCATCATGGAATTCGCCCGCTCCCGCATGAGCCAGTGGCACGCGAAAGAGTCATCCTGAATGTGGGGGCGATTCAGAAACGCAAGAATATCCTCCGGCTGGTGGAGGCGTTTGAAGCCGTGGATAGCACCTGGAAACTGGTTCTGGCCGGGTCCTCCGGGTATGGGGCGGCCGAAATATTGGATCGTATCGCAGCCAGCCGGGCGCGCGATCGCATCGCAATCCGAGGTTACGTCTCGCCGCCGGAACTGGCAGAGTGGTATTCGCGCGCTTCGATCTTCGCATTTCCCTCGCTGGATGAGGGATTTGGAATGCCGGTACTGGAGGCGATGGCGGCGGGCGTTGCCGTGATCACCTCCAACCGCTCCGCTCTGCCTGAGGTGGCGGGCGACGCAGCTCTGCTCGTAGATCCCGAGCGGACCGGCAGTCTCATCGATGCGTTACAAACGCTAACGAGTAACGAAGAATTGCGCGCGGAACTAGCGCGACGCGGCCGCTTGCGAACCAGTCTTTTTACTTGGGAAAAAGCTGCCCGGGAAACCTGGGAAGTCTATCGGAATGTTCTGAAGTGACGGCTGCGCGTCAGCGCGCTTCGTCATCCACAGCGATCTTCAGCGCGCGCAGAAAGCGATGATCTTGCGAGGTGAATTTGATTTTCCCAGTGGCTTCGAAGGTGCGCTTGGGCTCCTCAGTGGTATCCGCGGAATCCCCTTCCTGTTCTTCCTCCGCATCCTCATCCCGCCGGTTAAATCCGATGGTCGCTTCCAAGACAAGGAAGACATCGTAGCCGGCCCGCTTGATCTCGCCGATGGCTTCCGCGATGCGGTCCGATTCGGAGAGGGAGTCGTTAATTGCGTTTCCCAACTCCTGGATGAGGTGTTTCAATGGTTCGTCCACAGAGTCCCCCTATAGTGGATGCGCCGGGACATCCCAGCGTTTCCACGCGATGGCCAAGTCCACCCGTTCCGATTGTAGTGGAGCAGGACCAACGTTCTCAAGCTTTCTATCGGCAATTTACTGTCCGGTCTCTACCCCGCGCGCTGACACAATGAACCTTTTGTTACCATAATGTTTGTGAAGCGTTTGGCCCTCCAGCAGGGTCGCTTGTTGCTCAAGCATCTGGTGCCTGCGGTCCTCAAGCCTCTGCACACCCTCTGGAACGAGATTATCGGCTTTCTTTTCTTGAGCTTCGCTATCATTTTCGGATTTCAGGCAGTGCGCTACTTTCTGCACGGCGATGGCGTGCGACTGTTCTTCGCCGGCTTCTGCACCGCCCTGATGGCTTGGTTCGGGATCAGTTCTTTCCTCCGCGCGCGCAAAATCTCGCGGTCATGACCGGCGACTCGGACAAACCGGGCGAATTTCCTTACACGCGCGGAATCTATCGCGAGATGTACCGCCAGCGGCTGTGGACGATGCGGCAGTATGCCGGCTTTGGTACGGCGGAAGAAAGCAATCGCCGGTATCAGTACCTCCTGGCGCAAGGCACCACGGGGCTGTCGGTCGCCTTCGATCTCCCCACGCAAATGGGACTCGATTCCGACCACTCCATGGCCGCCGGCGAAGTGGGGCGCGTGGGCGTTGCCATTTCGTCGCTCGCGGACATGGAAATCCTGTTTCGAGGCATTCCTCTCGAGAATGTCTCGACGTCGATGACCATCAACTCGACGGCCGCGATCCTGCTCGCGTATTACGCGCTGGTGGCCGGAAAGCAGGGTGCGGACCGGCGGAAACTGGCGGGCACGGTTCAGAATGACATCCTGAAGGAATATATCGCCCGCGGCACTTACATTTATCCGCCTCGCCCGGCCATGCGGATCATTACCGACCTTTTCGCCTGGGCCGCCTGCGAAATGCCGGATTGGAATACGATTTCCATCAGCGGATATCACATCCGTGAGGCCGGATCCACGGCGGTGCAGGAACTGGCATTCACGTTCGCAAATGCGATCGCCTACATCCAGGCGGCCATCGACAGCGGACTCGCCGTGGATGCGTTCGCGCCGCGACTTTCCTTCTTCTTCAATTCGCATAACGGTCTGCTCGAGGAGATCGCCAAGTTCCGCGCGGCGCGGAGAATTTACGCGCGGCTGATGCGGGATCGTTTCGGCGCGCGCGACTCCAGATCGATGATGCTGCGCTTCCACGTGCAAACCGCGGGATCGACGTTGACCGCGCAGCAGCCGGACGTGAACATCGTGCGCACCGCGCTGCAGGCGATGGCGGCGGTATTGGGCGGAGCGCAGTCGCTGCACACAAATTCCCGGGATGAGGCCTTGGGCTTGCCCACCGAGGAATCCGCGCGCATCGCTCTGCGCACGCAGCAGATCGTTGCTTACGAAAGCGGGGCGGCTAATACCACCGATCCGGTGGGAGGCAGCGAGGCGATTGAGCGCCTGACTGACGAAATCGAGGAGGGAGTTCGCGTCTACCTCAAGACTATAGATGACATAGGCGGCACCCTTCGCGCCATAGAAACAGGCTACATCCAATCGCAAATCCAGGATGCCGCCTATCGATACCAGCGCGAGGTGGAGAGCGGCCAGCGCATCGTGGTAGGCGTCAACCGGTTTCATCTGGCCGATAGCCACGCGGTGGCGGCTCTTCGCATCGATCCGGCGCTCGAGCGCGCACAGGTAGAACGTTTGCGCCAGGTGCGGGCTTCGCGCAGCCAGTTCGAAGTCGACCAAAAACTCTCCGCTCTGGAGCACGCAGCGCGCGGCACGGCCAATTTGATTCCGCCGATTGTGGAAGCGGCCGCCGACTATGCCACAGTCGGCGAAATTTCCGACCGGCTGAGGCTGGTATTCGGCGAATACCGCGAACCGTAGGCCGTGGCTTCCAGACTGCGGCGCCGCTGGCGTGTGCGGGCGCGCAGACCCAGCCGGTGCATAATGCGCCCGACGTGATCGGGATCGTAGCGCACTGCGAAGCGCGCGAGAATCGCCTCGGCAAAACGGCTGGTCGTCCACAGGTCGGTATTGAACCCGGCTAGCCGCGGACCCGCCTGGTAGAGTTCTGCGAGTTGCCTCAGTTGTTCGGCATTCAATCGGCTGGGACGCCCCGGCGCGCGCCGCTTGCGCAAAGCTTCCAGGCCTTTGCCTTCAAGCGCGCGGCACCAGCGTGAGGCGGTGGTGCGGCTTACCCCGAACTTGCGGGCGACTTGAGACTGTGAGAGCCCATTTTGCAGCTCTACAGCAGCTTCGAGACGCCTGCTCTCCATTTCATCGCGAGACAGAATGCTGGGTGCGACAGTATCCATACTCCCCGCGCGGTTCGATAAGGGCCAGAGCGATTCCAGAATATCAGAAAACATAAAAAGTGCAAATTGTTTTTTGCAGAGCCGGCTGGGCCCGCAAATCCACCGTCCGCGCCGGGTTAAGCGGATAGGCCTCAGTAGCCCGGAAGGGCCAGTGGGGTCCCGGCCCGTAACGGTATATGATAAGAGCACCTTACCCACGAGGGAAGGCACCACGGGGCATGAGCGTTACCGACCTTTTCATCCGGCGTCCGGTCATGACGACACTCGTCAGTCTGGCCATCGTACTCTTTGGCGTCCTGGGATACCGCACTCTGCCGGTCAACGACCTACCCATGGTTGACTATCCGACGATTCAGGTGCAGGCCGCCCTCCCGGGCGCCAGTCCGGAAACGATGGCCTCAGCCGTCGCGGCGCCGCTCGAACGCCAGTTCACCACCATTGCGGGCGTCGATTCGATGTCTTCGACGAGCTTTCTGGGGGCGACCAATATCACGGTCCAGTTCTCGCTCGATCGCTCGCTCGATGGCGCGGCCCAAGACGTTCAGACGGCAATCGCCTCCGTGATTCGCAAGCTACCGCCCAACATGCCGGCTCCACCCAATCTCCGCAAGGTGAATCCGGCGGATCAGCCGATCATGGCGCTGGCGCTCCATTCCAATACCCTGGCGCTGGCCACCGTGGATGATTTCGCCGAGGAGGTTCTGGCCCAGCGCATATCCCAAATTAACGGCGTCGCGCAGGTGAATGTTTTCGGGCAGGCCAAATATGCAGTCCGGGCGCAACTCGACCCCAGTCTGCTGGCTTCCCGCAACATCAGTATCGACGAGGTGGCGCAGGCCCTGGGAAAGCACAACGTAAACCTGCCGACCGGTATTCTCTGGGGCCAGCACTGGTCCTACACAGTACAAGCCAACGGCCAGTTAAACACGGCTGAGGCCTACCGGCCCCTGATCGTTGCGTACCGCAACGGTTCCCCCGTCCGGCTCGAAGAACTCGGACGTGTTATCAACAGCATTCAAAACGATAAGAATGCCAGTTTCTACGGCAACGCCCGCTCCATCCAGCTTTCGATTCAACGGCAGCCCGGAACCAACGCTGTGGAAGTGGTGGATAATGTGCGAGCGCTGCTGCCGATTTTTCGCCAGCAGGCGCCTCCCGCTCTCGACATCGATATCTTCTGGGACCGGTCCGTATCCATTCGCGAATCCGTCAATGACGTTAAGAAGACCTTGATGCTCACGGTCATCCTCGTGGTGATGGTGATTTTCATCTTCCTGCGAAACACCTCCGCGACCATCATTCCCAGCCTGGCGCTGCCCATGTCGATCATCGGCACCTTCGCCGCCATGGCGCTGCTGGGCTACTCGCTCGATAACCTCTCGCTCATGGCGCTCACGCTTTCCGTTGGCTTCGTCGTAGACGACGCCATCGTTATGCTCGAGAATATCGTGCGCCACATGGAAATGGGGAAAGCCCGGTTGGTGGCCGCGCTCGAAGGCGCGCGCGAAATCGGATTCACCATTCTCTCGATGACGCTTTCTCTCGCTGCCGTGTTTATCCCCGTGCTCTTCATGGGCGGCGTCATGGGGAGGTTGTTCCACGAGTTTGCAGTCACCATCATGGTGGCGATTCTGATTTCGGGTCTGGTTTCCCTCAGCCTGACGCCCATGCTCTGCAGCCGTTTTCTGAAGCCGCCCAAGGAACACTTCAACGCCTTTCAACGCGCTTCGGAAAGCGTCTTCAGTGGGATGCTGTCGCTTTACGGCTGGACGCTGCGCAAAGTGCTGCGCCACCGGGTGCTCACCATGGCGACTTTCGCCGGCACCATCGCCGTGAGCATTTATCTGTTCGGCCTGGTGCCGAAAGGTTTCATTCCCAGCCAGGATACCGGTCAGATCAATGGTGCGCTGGAGGGCCCGCAAGGCATCTCCTTTGACGATATGCTGCGGGTCAGCAGCCAGGTGCGGCAGATTGCGGCGGCCGACCCCGCCATTGCGGGTGTCCGAACCGAAGTTGGCGGCGGAAATAACAATCCGTCGGCCAGCAATGGCCAATTGAATCTCCGCCTCAAGCCACGCAGCGAAAGGACGGAGAGCCCCGAACAGGTAATTGCGCGGCTCCGTCCCAAGCTGGACGCCGTCCCGGGAGTTAAAGTCTATCTCTCGAACCGGCCGCTCATTACTATTGGCGGCATTCAGAGCCGCAGCAACTTCCAATACACGCTCCAGGCGCCGGACATTGGCCTGCTTTACCGAGTAGCGCCGCAATTCGAACAGCAACTCCGCTCACTGCCGGATCTGAGCGACGTCAGCAGCGACTTGCTGAACAACAATCCGACCATCACGCTGGATATCGACCGGGACCGCGCTTCCGCGATGGGAGTCACTGCAGACGACATCGAGAGCACGCTCTATAGCGCCTATGGCACGCGTCAGGCTTCCACCATCTTTACACCTGTCGATGATTATCAGGTCATTATGGAAGTCATGCCGCGCTATCAACTGGACCCTGAGGCTCTGGGATCGCTTTATGTGCGATCGGGAGCTGGGAAAATGGTCCCGCTGAATAGCGTGGCGAAACTGCGCCTGGGCGTAGGTCCTCTCTCCGTTTCGCACCTGGGCCAGGCGCCCGCGGTTACGCTTTCGTTCAACACGAAGCCGGGCGTGGCTCTGGGTGACGCAGTGGGACAAATCGAACAGGTCGCTCGCGAGACTCTGCCGGATAGTGTCACCACCTCGTTCCAGGGGACCGCAGCTGCCTTCCAGCAATCACTGAAGGGCATGGGTGTGCTGTTCGTCATGGCGGTTCTCGTCATTTATCTGGTTCTGGGGGTTCTCTACGAAAGCTTCATCCACCCGATTACCATTCTTTCGGGTCTTCCCTCGGCCGGTCTTGGAGCTTTGGCTACGCTGCTGCTCTTCCACGATGAGCTCAACCTGTACTCCTTCGTTGGCATCATCATGCTGATCGGCATCGTAAAGAAGAATGCGATCATGATGATCGACTTCGCGCTGGAGACGCAGCGCGAGCACGGCACCAAGCCGAGTGACGCAATTCATGAGGCCTGCCTGGTGCGCTTCCGCCCCATCATGATGACCACGATGGCCGCGCTGATGGGTACGCTGCCGATTGCGCTGGGTCTCGGCGCGGGTGGCGAAGCCCGGCGCCCCCTGGGTCTGGCGGTGGTGGGCGGGCTGGTCGTTTCACAGTTGTTGACGCTCTATATCACGCCCGTTTTCTACACCTACATGGAGCGGTTCCAGGGTTTGAAGCTGAAACGCCGCAAGGCCGCCAAACAAATGGCCACTGCCGCACCGGAACCAGAAGTGGCTTTCCGGCACGGGGATTAAAGCCGCCCCACCTATCCCGTATAATCTGATTCTCAGAGGAACCGCATGAGTTCCAATGCTCGTGATCCCGTCTTAGAATGGCTCCTCGAAGGTGACCCCGCGATCCGATGGCAAGCCCTTCGCGATCTCGGGGATGCCGGCGCCCGAACCGTGAGCCGCGAGCAGCGGCGGGTGGCCGCCGAAGGATGGGGTGCGTACCTCCTCCGATTGCAGGATGCCGATGGCCGCTGGGGCGGTGGCATTTACAATCCGAAATGGATCTCCACCACTTACACGATGCAGTTACTGCGCAGCTTCGGGCTGCCATTCGGACAAGCCCAGGCGCTGCGCGGGTGCGCCCACCTTCTGGACACCGGCTTCTCTGACGATGGCGGAATCAATTTTTTTCCGCGCCGGTATCCACGCAGTGAAATGTGCATCTCCTCCATGGTGTTGGCGGTGACGTGCTGGTTTCGCTTCGAGGATGCTCGCGTCGACCGGTTGATGGAGCACGTCGTTGCGCAGCAGATGGACGATGGCGGATGGAATTGCCGGGCAATGCCGGGTTACGGACACGCCACGCACGGATCCTTCCACACGACCATCTCGGCTCTGGAAGCCCTGCTCGAATACCAGCGGTTCCGTCCTGGCAACGCGAAGGCGGCTCGCAGCGCTCAGGAGAGAGGCCGCGAATTTCTTCTCCGCCACCGGCTCTTCCGTTCCCATCGTACGGGCGCCGTGGTGAATCCGGTAATGACGCGTTTCGCCTTTCCTCCCCGCTGGCACTATGACGTACTGCGCGGCCTCGATTATTTTCGCGACTGTGCCGCGCCCCCCGATCAGCGCCTCTCCGATGCCATCGCCCTCGTGGAACAGCGCCGAACCGGCGAAGGGCGCTGGCTGCTGCAGAATTGCTATCCGGGAAAGACGTTTTTCCAGATGGAAGAACCCGCAAGGCCGAGCCGCTGGAATACCCTGCGCGCGCTTCGCGTCTTGCGCTGGTGGGGGACCTAAAAAAGCGCTTCCCGGGTGGAGTAGAATCGGTACCGGCCGGGCATGGAGATTCCCGCATGACATTCGAAACGAATCGGCGTTCTTTCTTAACAGGATTCGCGGCCGCGGGCGCCGGAGCCCTGCTGCGAGCAGCGGGGACCACCCCCAAACCCCATCGCATCGATATCCACCACCATCTTTTTCCGCCCAGCTATTCGGCGGCCATTGTGGCCCAGGGGCAACCGCCCTCGCCCGCTTGGACACCTGCCCGCTCCATCGAGGAGATGGATAAGAGCGGCGTCGCTCTTTCCGTTTTGTCCCTGTCTCCGCCCAACATAATTTTTCCCGATGCCGCGCTCAATCGCCGCCTGGCGCGCGAGGTCAACGAGTATGGAGCGAAGATGGTGAAGGACTACCCCGGGCGCTTCGGATTGTTCGCCGTCTTGCCGCTGGCGAACGTGGATGACAGCCTGCGGGAACTCGAATACGCGCTGGATACCTTGAAAGCCGATGGAATCGGATTGATGACCAGCTACCATGACAAGTGGTTAGGAGATGCGACCCATGCGCCCGTGTGGGAGGAACTGAACAGGCGCAAAGCCGTGGTCTATACCCATCCGCACACACCAGCCTGCTGCGAAAACCTCAAGGACGAAGTGGTCGCCGGGACCATCGAATGGGCTACCGACACGACGCGCACGGCCGCCAGCCTGATGTTCAGTGGAACCGCCGCCCGCTATCCCGAAATCCGATGGATCCTTTCCCACGGCGGTGGCACAACGCCCTTCCTGCTGAGCCGTTTTCAGGTGGTCGAAGCAGGTCTCAAGGACAAGGAGAAACGCCTGCCCAGAGGCTTCCGCTTCGAACTGCAGAAGTTCTACTACGATACGGCCCAGGCGAATCATCCTGGAGCTCTGGCCGCGCTCCTGAAGCTCGTGCAGCCGTCACAGGTATTGTTCGGCACTGATTACCCTTACCGCAGCAGCGCCGAGGAGATCGAAGGGCTCGCTGCGCAACGGTTCGCCGCCAGGGACCTGCACTCGATCGAGCGGGACAACGCTTTGAAATTACTGCCGCAACTCAAGGTTTGACAGGGCACAAATAAAATGACCGGTAGCGGAAATCTCTGTTTTGGCGAGGAAAACGGCCTCGCGATCGTAACGCTCAACCGGCCGGAGCGGCGTAACGCGCTCTCGCTCGGCCTGATGCTCGAGTTGACCGCCTGCCTGGGCGAGATCGGCCGCAATCGCGAATTGCGCGCGGTGATCCTGCGCGCGGCCGGCAAGGTCTTCTGCTCTGGCCACGATTTGAGCGAAATGCGCGGCCGCGATATCAACGA
>PSRJ01000219.1 GCA_003175985.1 Terriglobia bacterium | reverse complement strand
CCAGGCTGTGAGCGTCGACCCGTTCAATGTGACCAACCTGTTCCTCAATTACACGGTGCGCGGCGATAGTTTCCTGAGAGGCACCAAGTTCCGCTTCGCAATCAACAATCTCCTCGACCAGCACAATATCGTCGGTGTAGTGCCGTTCTCCACCAAGAGCAATGCGCCGGCTGCCGGCGATATTCTGACGCTGGTGCCCGCGCGCAGCATCTCGATTACGATGACTTTCGGATACGCACCGGCCCGATAACTTCGGGTTATTCTGGGTAGTGCCCTGCCCCGCCCGGTTCGTATTTGAGACCACGCCGCGACGCATTCCAAAGCGGTTACCTGAATTGACCGGCAAGGCGATCCGGGTCCGCCGCAAGCGCGCGCTGCGGGACATCCACGGCCCGGTGCACGCGGGCTCGTTTCTGCGCGAGCGCACAATTCTCGTTAACTGCGCCTCGCGAGAGTTCTCTCGCGTTTTTGTCCACGAAGTGTTCCACTTTGCGTGGCTGCGTCTCGGTAACGGCCGCCGGCATTCCTACGAGGACCTTTTGCGGCGTGAGTGGTCCGAGCGCGCCCGCGGCGAACTCGGCTGGTCCGCGGAATGGCGTAAACGCGCCCTCTCGCCACGCGACTCGGAGTCACGCAGCCGGCGTTGGCGGGAGTACTGTTGTGAGAGTTTCTGCGATACCGCAGCCTGGCTGTATTCCGGAGTGCGGAGGCACAAGGAGTTCACGCTTGCGGTCCGCTTCCGCAACCGGCGGCGTGCCTGGTTCGGGCTGGTCTCGGAACGGGGGCCATTCTCGATATAATCGGGAAAGAGGCAATGAAGCTGTGACCCTATTGCGTTTGTCAGTTGCACTCGCTACAGCGCTGCTTGTAGGCTGCTTCGTCGAAGGGTGTTCGGGACCACAGCGCTCGGTTAACGCCGCTTCCGTAAAACCCAACAAAGAAAGAAAAACCGCTCCGGATTTCGCTCTTAAAGACGCCGACGGCAAAGCGGTGCGGCTTTCGGACTTCCACGGCAAGGTTGTCTTGCTCGATTTCTGGGCGACGTGGTGCGGGCCTTGCAAGATCGAGATTCCCTGGTTCATGGATTTCCAGCGCCGCAATCAGCAAAAGGGGTTGGTGGTGTTGGGCGTCTCGATGGATGACGAAGGCTGGGAAGTGGTGAAGCCTTTTCTCGCGAGCATGAAAGTGAACTACCGCGTCGTGATCGGCAACGACCACACGGCGCAGCTTTACGGCGGCGTCGATGCGCTGCCCACGACGTTCCTCATCGACAGGAGCGGCAAGATCGCCGCAGTCCACGTCGGATTGGTGAACCGGAAAGATATCGAAGATGGAATCGAACAGCTCTTGCAGACACCCGCGGAGAATGCTTCTATCGGCATGGCTCTTCCTGCCCTGCTTACTGGCTCAAAGTAGCGGATACCTGACAGTGGGGCGGCCAGCGATGGTCGTAGGCGCGCGAAACGCTGCCGTGCAGGCCAAGATACCGGTCTCCGTTCAGAGCGGGTTCCATGTCAACAGCAACAAGCCGAACGAGGAATACCTGATCCCGCTCAAGCTGACCTGGGCGTCGACGGGCGCTTTGCAGCCCGGGGAAGTCGTGTATCCCAAGCCGTCGGTGGAAAAATACGAGTTTGCGGAAAAGCCGCTCTCGGTGCTAACGGGTAATTTCGACCTGGTGGCAAATTTCAAGATCGCGGCCAAGGCGGAGGCGGGCCCGGGAGCAGCCGCAGGCAAACTGCGCTATCAGGCCTGTAATAACCGCGCCTGTTTCCCGCCCAAGACCGTGGACGTCACCGTGGCCTACCAGGTCCAATAGCTACTGCTTCAGAAACTGCGCGATGGAGCGGGTGGCCTGGCGGATCCGGTGGTCGTTTTCCACCAGCGCGAAGCGAACGTGGCCTTCACCCAGGGGCCCGAACCCGATTCCCGGCGAAACGGCCACGAGAGCCTTTTCCAGCAGGAGCTTGGAGAATTCGAGAGAGCCCATCTCACGGAACCGCTCGGGCAGGGGCGCCCAGACGAACATGGAGCCGCGGGGAGGTTCCACGGGCCAGCCGGCGCGCCGCAATCCTGTGATCAGTACGTCCCGGCGCTTCTGGTACATCGCGCAAATTTTGCGGGTTTCTTCTTCGCACTCGCGCAGCGCGATGATCGATGCAATTTGGATGGGCTGAAAGACGCCGTAATCGAGGTAGCTTTTGATGCGCGCCAGGGCGGCGATCATTTTCCGGTTACCCAGGCAGAAACCGACGCGCCAACCGGCCATGTTGTAGCTCTTCGACATCGAGAAGATTTCGACAGCTATTTCCTTCGCGCCTTCCACCTGGAGAATACTCGGCGCTCTGTATCCGTCAAAGCACAGGTCGGCATAAGCGAAATCGTGAACCACCATGGTGCCATGATGCCGTGCCAGCGCCACGATCTCGCGGAAGAAATCCAGGTCCACGCAGGTGGTGGTGGGATTGTGCGGGAACGAGATCAGCAGCATTTTAGGCTTGCGCGAAGAGGTCCGGTAAAGGTCTTGCAGCCGTTCGAGAAACGTCCCCGCGTCGGGCATGGGGAGCATGCAGGCATGGCCCTCGGCCATGATCACGCCGTACTGGTGGATGGGATACGCGGGATTTGGTGAAACAACGGCGTCATCGGGACCCACAGTCGCGAACAACAAATGGGCCAAGGCGTCTTTGGCCCCTATGGTAACGATCGCCTCTTTCTCAGGGTCCAAATCAACGCCGTAATTCGTCTTATAACGCCGCGTGATTTCTTCGCGGAGCCTGGGAATTCCGCGGGATTGGGAGTAGCGGTGGTTTCTCGGATTGCGGGAAGCTTCTACAAGCTTGTTCACGATCGGCCGCGGCGTAGCGCCGTCGGGATTCCCCATCCCGAGATCGATTACGTCCAACTGCGCGGCCCGGGCTTTGGCCCGCATTTCATTGATGACTGCGAAAACGTAAGGAGGAAGCTTCTGTATGCGATAAAATTCGTCACTATCCTGGAGCATTACCGCCATTTTACGATAGTGGCGAATGCGGCCAGCGATTTACGGCGTGTTCGCTCCGCCGGCGTGTAGAGAAGCTTCGAGCGCCCCCGCCAATTCGGCTTTCACGATAAAGCGTTTGGGTGCGTTTCCAACGTAATAGAAGGGATAGCAGGTGATCAGGTTTAACACCGCCTCATGGGTTGGTTGAATTGGCTCGGTGTTTTGGGGCGGCACGATTTGCGTGCTCTTCACGCGATAGAGAAACTCGCCATCGCGTGTTTCGAGCACGATGTCGTCGCCTTTCTGAATATCTTTCAAAACACGGAAATGAGTGTCGCGATGCCCGGCAATTACACAATTTCCCTTGCCGCCGGGCATCGCGGTTCCCGGCAGGTGGCCCGGTCCCCGGCGCAGGTCCTTGGTATCATCCCCCTCGATTACGTAAAGCTGTGTTTCCAGGCGGGGGATCACCAACTTGGCCACGGTTTCGCCGTCCCGCGGCGGAGAAGGCGGCTCGCCCTGCTCGCCTACCGCGGGCGCTTCGGGCGTCTCAAACTGGCGTCCCGCCGCGGACTGACCCCAGCGGGATTCCAGGTACTCCTGCGCCCCCCGAAACAGCAGGAAGGCCCCGGCCCCAATCAGCAGGTAGGATGCGAACCGTTTAACTCCGATCATAAGCCGGGTGCCCTCTCACTGTTTGCGGAAGTCCGCCGTTACCACCTGCGGCGCAATGCCAGACCGATGCCGGAAAGGGAACCGCCGCCGAGCAACATCATCAGCCAGTCGGCTGAGGTGGTCGGCAGAGTCTGGGGAGCTTCGCGATTCGCCTGCGGTTCGGGAGCGGGCGAAGCAGCGGGCGAAGCAGGCGCAGGTGCCGGCGCCGGACTCTGCGCTATTTGAGCAGGCTCCTGGGGTGCCGGTGCTGGAGTTGGGGTCGCCTCTGCGGCGGCCGCCGGAGGCTGCGCCGCTGCGGTTGTCGTCTGGTTCGTGGTTGCCGCGGGTGGGGTGGCTTCATAGCGCGCCGCCACGGCTACCGGCTGCAGACTTTCCTTCTCCCGAGCCTTTACGCTATCCGGTAGTGGAAATTCGTACCCGTAATTCTTTCCCTGAATCCAGACCTTGTCGAAGTAATAATCAGTGCCAAAGTGATGTAGAACGACTTTGGTGTTCTCCGGCGTGTTTACCTCATAGGCCGGAATGGTCATTGCCGACGTTTCAAAGTGCATACCATTGTCCGAATAGATGGTGAGCACGCGGCTCTTGTCCTGGCTCGGCAATTCCTTGATCACGTAATCGCCCGGCTGCAGGGTTCTGTCGCCGATCGTCACCGAATAGGGCAGATTGACAAACACCGTGTCGTACATCGGGCCCTGGGCTTTGCTGGGCGTCATCCACGTAGCGAGCCCCAGGGCCAGCGCACCCGCTGCGGTTGCCAACGTTTTGATCTTCATACCTTATGCAAACTCCTCTGTAGTATTTGTTGAAGGGCGCACCGTCCGGTCCATATACGCGGGTGGAGGTTGCAACCGGTGTACCAAATCCGGGGAGAACGGCGGCCGCTTCACACATCGGCAAGTCCGGGCCGCCGCTTTCCGTGAGAAGCCGCACTGTTACGCGGCCATGGCTTGCGGCGGGACGGGCGAGACAGTGCCGCAAGCGGTATCTTTCGTCTCCTTAAGAAACATCAGCCGGGCCGTGGATTGGTCGAAATCGACCAGAAGCGAGTCTCCCGACCCGACTTGGCCGGTGGCAATCAGGTTCGCAAACGGCGCTACCAGCAAGCGTTCCACGGCACGTTTCAAGTGACGGGCGCCGTAACGCGAATCGATGCCTTCGCAGAGCAGAAAATCCTCTGCCGCCCGGCTGGCCCTGAAGCCGACCGAACTGACGCCTACAGCCCGATGGATGCGGTCCTGCACTGCCTCGAGTTCTAGCGCGAGGATGCGCCGCAACTCCGGCTCGCCCAATGGAGCAAAGACGATCGTCTTGTCAATTCGATTGAGGAACTCCGGTGAAAAGATCCGCCGCGCCGCGCCGACGCCCGCGTGTGCAATCTTGCCGGCGCGGGAGGTATCAACGTGCGAAGAATCGTTCGCCAGGCCTGCCGCAAATCCCAGGTTAGGACGCACCAGCGCGTCAATTTCGCGAGCTCCGAGATTGCTGGTGAGGAAAATCATGGCGCGCGAGAAATCCACTTGACGGTTATCCCCCAGCGTGAGGGTGGCCTTATCCAAGATTCCCAGCAACAAGTTCCACAGCGAGTCACTGGCCTTTTCGATTTCGTCAAACAGCACCAGGCTGAGTTTCACTTCTTCCGTATGGAATTGATTCAGCGATTCCTGCGTCAGAAGGGGGTGCGTTTCCCGATGGCCGAGATATCCGGGGGGCGAGCCGATCAATTTGGCGATCTCGTGACTGTGCTGGAACTCCGCGCAATCGATCTTGATTACCGCGCGTGCTTCTCCGAAGAGGCTCTCGGCGAGCGCCTCGACGGTGCGCGTTTTTCCGGTGCCGGTGGGGCCTAACATTAAGAACGATCCGACGGGCCGCCGGGTTCCGGCCATTCCCGAAAGAAATGTCTGATAGACATCCACGATTTGCCGGAGAGCATCATCCTGGCCCACGATTCGTTTTTGCAATCGGACATGCAAGGACTCGGCCTCGCGGCTCATTCTGGTTGGATCAAGCAGCATCCGCATCATCTTGAGTCCCCCCTTCCACCTGTATGGACGCAAGGGGGGCAAACCGCGGATCAGGCGGCAATGTAAACGTTTTGGAAGTTGTTTGTAAAGGCAGGTAAATACGGTGGCGCGGGGCTGCGCGGTTGCACCGCCGCCGGACGCCTTGTTAGACTGCCCCATTCATGAACCTCGGCGTTTCCCAGCAACGTTCCGTGGCCGATCGTACGCGCAGACGCGTGAACCGCCGCCTCATGCCGTTTCTCTTCATTCTGTATATCGTGGCCAATCTGGACCGCGCCAACGTCGGATTTGCCGGCCTGCGCATGTCACGCGAGCTCGGCTTTTCGGATGAAGTGTTCGGGTTCGGAGGCGGTGTTTTTTTTCTTGGCTATTTTCTTCTGGAGATTCCCGGGACCGTGCTGGTAGAGGTTTGGAGCGCGCGCAAATGGATTGCCCGGATCATGTTGACGTGGGGATTTCTCGCTTCCGCTACGGGATGGATTCACTCGGCCCAGCAATACTACTGGATTCGTTTTTTCCTCGGCGTCGCCGAAGCCGGCTTCTTTCCGGGGCTGGTGGTATATCTCAGCCATTGGTACCGGCCGGAGGACCGAGGCCGGGCGGTAGCAATGTTCATGGCGGCGATACCCGCTTCGCAAGTGGTGGGCGCCCCGCTGGCCGCAGTTCTGCTGCGCGTGCATTGGTGGGGCTACGATGGCTGGCGCTGGCTGCTGACATTGGAAGGCCTCCCCGCCATTGTCCTCGGCCTGATCACGTTGTTCTATCTCACCGACCGCCCCGAGCAGGCCAATTGGCTTAAGAGCGACGAACGCGAATGGCTGGCAGGCGAACTCCGGCGCGAGAGAGAGGCTCGCCCCCGCTATAGCTCGTGGAAAGCCCTTCGCAACCCCCGTGTCCTACTCCTCGCGGCGATCCTGCTTCTGGGCCTGGCGCCAAACTACGGTCTCAGCCTTTGGCTGCCGCAGATGGTCCAAAGGCTTTCCACATTCGGAGTGTCGCAAGTGAGCCTGATAGCGGCTATTCCCTACCTCTGTTCCCTTCCGCTGATGCTGCTCACGGGATGGCATTCGGACCGGACCGGAGAGCGCAAGTGGCACACTGCCATACCACGGTTGATTTCGGGCGCCGCGCTGACGGTCTGCTTCTTCGCCAGCGAGCACATATGGATCACGGTTTTGATGCTTTCTCTGGCCACCGTGGGATTCTATTGTGCGCATCCCGGATTCTGGCCGCTTCCGAATCTGTTTTTGGGCAGAGCCGCGGCCGCAGCCAGTATCGGGCTGATCAATTCATTCGGAAACCTGGGCGGGTTTCTGGGGCCCTATGCGATCGGATTTTTGAGCTCGCGTACCGGCGGCTTCGGGTGGAGTCTTCTGCTGCTATCGGCGTGCGCCTACGCTTCCGGTCTAATGGTGCTCCGAGTGCGGCTGGCGCCGATACGCGGGGCCGCCGAACGAGCCTTACGGACGTGAGCGGCAGCGGCAACAGACCGGATCCCATTGCACTTTCCGGAACGGGCGACGTGGGCAATGGATTTGATCCGGCGGTCCTTGCGGCGCAGCCTTTCCTGGATCCGTTTCACGGAGTACCCGATCAGGCACTCGAACGAACATAGGCACGCGTCCTGTTCACCATGCTCAATCCGGACCCCCGATTCGTCACAGAGCTCGCCGCATTCCGCGCATCTCATCCAGCCCTCCTCATCCCACCGTCTTCGTGGCGTCTTTGCAAGTCTACTTCGTAACCCCGTTTTTTCCCCGAAATTGAGTACTGGCGGTCAACATTCTAACCAAAGACTTCCCAAGTAGCGTCTTTCCAGCGCTTTAAGGTAAAAATAGGTCCTCAGTAATCCAGGCAACACCAGGTCACAATTCTTACCAAGCAGCGGGAGGAGCCGCCGCCCCGCCTGTGAGTGCGATCTGAGAGTGGTAAGCAATGTAACCCCTAACATGCGAAAGGTCGCTCAAGGGCATTAAGGGATGACAGAGATTCTGTGGCCGGCTACATCCGCTATTCGTTCCCGCCACCCGCACCGATCACATGTCGTTTCAACTCTGATCGGCTATCGCGTTAGATGACCGCTTCAAGGTAACGACGATGGTGTGACAGTCAAAGGGTCACAATACTAACCTTTTTGAATTTGTCTCACAGGCTGAATCCAAACCTCCCCTAGCATCTAGTTTCACCTTCCCAAATAGGAGAGAACCCACATGAGACGATTAATGTATGGATTGTTTGCCGTCGCAATGCTGGCGGCTCTGGCCGGCATTTCGGCGAGCTATTCTGCCACGCTGGCCGCACCCGCGGGAGTCCTGGCCGATGGAACGGACCCTATACCACCGCCTTATCCGCTCGCGATACCAGGAAAGGTGGGGCCATTGCAAATTGCGGATGGGACAGATCCCGTGCCTCCACCTTATCCATTGGCCGTGCCGGGCAAGCTGGCGCCGTTACAACTCGCAGACGGGACCGATCCAGTGCCGCCGCCCTATCCGCTCGCGGTACCAGAGAGATTGACCTCCGCATAGTTCCAGTGTAGTGAGTACGAACTTATGGGGCAGCCAATCTTGGCTGCAGCCGCCTTTCCAGGCGGCTGGACCCGCTGGAAAGCGGGTCGGCGGGCAGAATTGCCCGCCCCACATAACAGATAGCCGAAATAGGCCAATAGGGCACTGCGCCTACTCCTCCGTATGTTATACTCGGGCGCAAACGGATGGGTTTCTTCAGCACGGCCATTTGGTGGTGCGGCGTCCTGTTGCTGGCGTGCATTCTGCTCCGGGCCTGGATCGGCCGGCTCTTTGGCAAGTATCCCTATTTCTACGCGTATGTCATCTGTGTTTTGTGCACGTCGCTTCTGCGAGCATATATTTGGGCGGTATTTCCGCACGCATACCGGCTCGTGTTTTGGGTTTCTGAGTTCGTTAGCGCCGTTGCCGGTCTTGGGGTGACTTGGGAGATCTATGCACGTATTTTGGCGCCCTATCGCGGTGTAAGTAAGATGGGCAGGACCCTGCTCTCTATTCTGCTGGCTGCGACGATCGCCAAAACGACAGCGAATCTATGGGTTGATCCATTAAGGAAGCTGGCTCCGACCACATCGGAGCTCGAAGGCACGCTGCGAACGGTGCAGGCTCTGTTTCTGTTGGCGATTCTCGGGCTGGTTGTGCAGTATGCCCTTCCTATTGGAAGAAACATGCGTGCGATGCTTGTTGGTTATGGTTTCTATGTCGGTTGTTCAGCGGTTACGCTCAGCCTACATTCCCGATGGGGAGATACGATTGGAAATTTACTGAATTCTATTCCACCTTTGGTATATACTATTACTCTGGTAATGTGGGTTATGGGAATGTGGTCCTATTCCAAAAATCCGGCGCCAGACAATTCCCTGGAATGCGATTATGATCGCGTTTCCGAATATACAACCCGAGCCTTGGGCCAGCTCCGCAATCACTTGATTCACTCGTGGCGACCATGATTGATCTCACTTACATCATCGTTATCGTTGTTGCGCTTCTGGTGTTTCTCTGGGTAGCGGTATTGCGGCGGGGGAGATACGACGAAACTGCCGCCGCCGTTGCCTTCCCACCCGATGCGTGCGAGTATCTGGTGCGGCTGCCAAATCGCGCACTGCTCGACTCGTGTCTCTCGGCGGAAGACGTGGACTTCGCCGTGATGTTGCGGTCGCGGATGCTTTTGCGTTTGCTGCTTCAGGAACGCCGCCGCTTAGCCCTGGCGTGGCTGCGAGAGACCCGTCGCGAGGCGGCGCGCCTCTACCGGTTGCACGTACGTCTTGTGCGGCATGCGGCGGAGTTGCGGCCGCTGGATGAGACGAAACTGATCGCAGCCGTCGGATTATTTCTCATGCTCCACGCTCTGATGATGGGAACAGTCAGCCTGTATGGGCCGTTCCGGACCCGACGCTTCCTTACGTCTTTGCGCCTCCTGGCCGGCGTCCTCTCGCGTCTCGGCGGACGTATCGCCGACAGCATCGGTCCTGCTATGATTCCGTCCGTGGGCGCGTCGGGAGTGCGTTGAACCGATTCTTATGCGATCGGTCGCGGGATCTGCCCTGGAAGCTGCCATACAGGACTTAGAGAACCGCACGCTGGCCAACCTCTCCGGAGAGCTGACCAAGCTCGTGTACCTTTCTTCAACGCGCGACTATAACACTGGTGAATACCAGCATGCCGGATTGGCGCAGCGACATGGCGATCGCGCCGCGCGCGAGGCCTTGGCCCAATGCCATCAAACGGCATTCCGCGAGCTGCTCTACACCAGCCTGCCCAGTCTGGTTTCCCAATTGGCGGCTTACATCGATTCGATCGGCGCCGACCGGGATCAGGTGTTGAAGAGCTGGCGCCAGCTACAGGCATACCGGGTCCTGATTCCGAGCTCCTGCGACAGCCTGAGCGCGGATTTTTTTATCACCAATATCAGGATCGCCCTGGAGGCTTTGGGGTGTTCGGTGGAGCAGAGTCCGGGACATTGACTAATCGCGCTGCCACCGCAGTCACGCGTCCGACGATCTCGACCTCATTCGGATAAGCGAATTCGCGAGTACGGCAAGGAGAGAGCGGGTGTGGAATGGACACGATCCGGTCCCGCTGCACTTCGCACCAGGAACAGATGTACCCCGTTCGCAATTCGAGAAACCAGATCGGACGCTCATGTTCGGATCGCGATACGCCGTGGGCCTCCGGCTTCTGCTGCTCGTCGATTTGCACAAACGAGCCGGGCCGCAGCAGCGGGTACATCGTGTAATCGTCCAACCCAATGAAACCGTAGCGCACCTTTCGGATGTTCAAGCTGCGCAATACGCCTACCGGTACTTCGCCCCAGACCTCGACCATGCGAGATAACAGATTCGTCTTTTCCACCTTAAAACCAGGATCAAATCGAACCGGAAACGTCAGTGCCCTGGCTTCATCCGGCAAATCGAAGCTTGCCAGGCGGGTGTTGCCCATTCCCATAGTGAGCTGATGCTTCGCGATACCTCCCAGATCGAAATAATAGGAGCAAAGATCCGTGAAAGGGCACCCATAAACGGCGCTCAGTGTGAACAGCTTATAGATGCTGGGTGTGGACTCGTTGTTCTCGATCTGGATGAGCCGTGCATGCGAGACGGAAAACTCTTCGTTGCCTTCCGCCTCTGCAATCTTCCGGCTTCTCTCAGCAACCTCGCGTGTCGTCAGGCCCAGCCGCGAACGCAACTGCTTGAGACGCTCACCCGCTCTCGGTTCCAAACCACCCGCTCCCGCTCCGAAGTTCTGAGTCCCAAACCCGCATTTTTTTCTTAGAATGGCGTTTCAACTTCGCGTATTTGAGAGTTTCTATTATATTGCGAATTTGAATCCGGCCGTTTCAAGCGCAGGCATCGTCGTCGTCCGGCCATCGAATTCCGACGCGCCGGAGAAAAAGAGTGTCGGCGGCTCCATACGCCGGCCGGCACTCGACACTACCCGTGACACTGGGACACTCACGCCAGTAGTCGGCCAGTGATTTGACGATGTATACATGTTTACGGCATTGCGAACAGCGCCAGTAAATGACTAACTGGCGGTCAGGTGTCAGGCCGATTTCGCGCACTTTGACAGGCTGCCGGCCACATTCACAGGAAAGCGTGATTCGCTGGTACATGATGTTGGGCGGTCCCGCCTCCCGGACACGGCGAGAAGGACGAACCACAATGGGATGCCAGGACCGCAATGCCATGATCATCCGGCGCGGAGTGGAACAACAGGTCCAGGCGTACCGCGCCGGTAACAGGCGGGGTGTAACTCGTTATTGCAGCTCGTTCACCGGAATATCGAAGTGGGCGGTATTCACCACCCCTTGTCTCTGGAACTGTACCCAGACACGGTAGGTCCGGGCGCGCGGGAAGACGAGGCTGAACTGTACTTGGGGGCCTCCATCGGCAATAATCGGATGCGTGTGGATCAGGTCGATAAGATCGTCGCTGCCGGCCAGCATGTGGGCCCAGGCGCCGAGATACTTTTCCAGGCCGTCGGCTGGTTTCAGCCGGAAGTAGATTTGCGTCTTTTGCCCCGAAACAGGTTGCGGCGGATCCGTAGTCAGCTCTACCTGCAGGTTCTCGGCATTCTTGGTCGAATAGTCCCGGGCGAGCTTAACCGGGGCGGGGGCTGCCCCTGGAACAATCACAGTCTTCGTGATGAGCTGCGGCGTAGCGCCATCCGGGTAGAAATCGCCCAACACCCGGTACATGCCGGGCTTAGGGAATGCGAGGTCATAGACGAAATTGCCATCGGCCTGGAACCTGGGATGATCGTGGACGAAGAACTGTAAATCCTGGCTCACCACAAACATGTGGAACAATTTTTCATGTACCACCTGAAAATTTGTCACCGGGCGGTTCTTCCACGGGTCGCGGACTGTGAAATCCAGTGTGGCTTTCTGGCCGACGGATAGCTTACGCGGAGTAATCGACAAATCCAGCGGGTACTCGACAGGATCGGGAAGCCCGGCGACCAGCTTCATTCCGCAACGCGAGCAGACTCCCTCTTTGTTCGAGCGCACGTCCGGATCCATGGGGCAGACGTATACCTTGTCTTGCGCCAGCAACACGCTGAAAACGCACAGTAACAACAGGCAGAAAGCCGCGCGCATGTAGAGATTATCGCTCCGGGAACCGGCTCCTGCAAGGGTGCTATACTACCGAAAACGCCACATCCATACTCCCGGATCGGAGGTTGATAATGAACAAGCTACGCTGGACGTTTATCGTTGTGGCCGCCTGCTGGGCGCTTTATGCCGCTGCCGTCAAAATTGACCCCAAGGACCTGCACACATTCGCCGACGCGGCAACCCTGACACCCGGCACCTATCACAGGATCACGGTGGACGCGCTGCCCAAGCCGTTCGACACAAAGTCGTCTGCGAATTTTGGCCGCCCCATACCTCGTCCGGAGGGCGCCTGGCCCAAGGCCCCGGAAGGATTCAAGGTGGAGCTGTATGCCACGGGATTCGATCAGCCGCGCCAGATTCGTACCGCACCCAACGGCGATTTCTTTGTGGCGGAGAGCGGCACACCGCAGAAGCCGGGCGAGATCAAAATCGTCCGCGGCCGCGACAAGGACGGCAAGGCCGAGCAGGTCTCCGTTTTCGCTACCGGTCTCAAGCGGCCGTTCGGTGTGAATTTCTATCCGGCCGGCAATAACCCGCAGTGGGTCTACGTGGGCAACACCGATTCGATCGTTCGGTTCCCGTATAAGAACGGCGATCTGAAAGCCACTGGGGCGGCGGAAACGATCGTCCAGGAACTTCCGGCTAATGGCAATCACTGGACGCGGGATGTAGTCTTTTCTAAGGACGGCAAGAGCATGTTCGTGGCGATCGGCTCGAGCGACAACATCGACGAACGCGGCGGCAACGAACACCGGGCGAATATTCTGGAATACACGCCTGACGGAAAGTTCGTCGGTATTTACGGATCGGGAATCCGCAATCCTGTGGGATTGGGAGTCAATCCGCAGACCGGCGAGGTGTGGTGCTCGGTCAACGAACGCGATGAACTCGGCGACAACCTGGTGCCCGATTACATCACGCACGTGCAGAAGGGCGGGTTCTACGGCTGGCCGTGGTATTACACTGGTGGCCACCAGGATCCGCGCCACGAAGGAAAACATCCCGAGCTGAAGGACAAAGTGATCGTTCCCGACGTGCTGATGCAACCGCATAACGCTTCGCTGGGGCTCACTTTCTACGATGGCAAGATGTTCCCCAGCGAGTACCAGGGTGACTTATTTGCGGCTGAACACGGTTCCTGGAATCGCGCCACTCGTGCCGGGTACGAAGTGGTCCGGGTGCCTTTGGATAAAGGGCACGCCAGCGGCGTATATGAGGACTTCATAACCGGCTTCGTTACCGCTGATGGAAGAGCCTGGGGCCGGCCCGTGGGAGTCGCTGTGGGTAAAGATGGCGCGTTATACGTGACCGACGATGGCGGGCTGGTAATCTGGCGCGTCAGCTACGGGAAGTAGTCATCCGCGCAATTGCCGGAAATAGCTCCGCACATCCGCAGCCAGTAATTCCGGCTGCTCGAGACAGGCAAAGTGGCCGCCGCGAGGCATCTTCGTGTAATGCACCAGGTTAAACGCGCGCTCGATCACACTACGCGGCGGGCATAGGTACGGCATTTCTTTCGGAAACGCCGCAAACCCGGTGGGCGTCATGAGCTTGCCGCGCAGCTGTGAGGGCTCTTCGCCCGCTCCCCGGTAATACCAGATACCCGTGCCCACCGTGTCCGTGACCAGGTAGATCATGACGTTGGTGAGCACCTGATCCTCGGTGAAGAAAGCATCGCTCCAGCCTTTCATCTTCTCCACGATCCAGGCGGCGGCGCCGACCGGATTGTCGTACAAAGCGAAGGCGACTGTCTGCGGTTTATGCTGCTGTTCGTTGAAGTAGTCAATCTCCGCCGTTCGGGCCTGGATTACGATCCGCTGCCATTTCCGCTCCTCATCGGTCGGAGTATCGAGCGGCGCTCCGGCCGGAGCGGCGTTCAGGTGGATGCCCACGACGGATTCCGGGAATTGGCCGGCCAATTCCATCGTCACGCGCATTCCCCAATCCCCACCCTGCGCGCCGAACTTGCTGTAGCCGAGCACTTCGGTCATGAGGCGGTGCCATAGGCGCGCAGTCGTTACCGGACCTACCGGTTTTCCTTTCGGTTTCGAAGAAAAGCCAAATCCGGGCAGCGAAGGCACCACTACATCGAAGTCTTCGCTGAGCGGCCCGATGGCTTCCAGAAACTCGAATACGGAGCCGGGCCAGCCGTGAGTCAGGATTAGCGGTAGGGGGTTCGAACCGCGTCCGCGCACGTGATAAAAGTGGATATCGAAATCCTCCACTTTAGCGACGAATTGCGGATAGCGGTTTAAATTGGCTTCGGCCTTGCGCCAGTCGAACCGGGTGGTCCAGTATTGCGCGAGGGACTTCATATAGTCCCAGTTCACTCCGTAGCTCCAATCGGCCGTATCGATCCTGTCCGGGAAGCGTGCCTCACGGACACGGCCGATGATGCGATTGACGGTCGCTTTCGGGATTTCGACGCGGAACGGGCGCGGTTTTGCCGTGTTCTGGGCCATAAGCGGAAGAGCGATCGGCAGGCGGAAAAGATCTCGCCGGGACGGCATTAGTGTACTCCAACGCGATGCTTTTTCATGGTCTTCGACCTTCCCAGGCGTCCTGTAGCAAGGAGCGAATTCCATCCCTGGTGACGGGACGCGGATTGTAATAGGGATTCAGGACGGCAATATCCGCCGCCGAATCCAAATCTGCGGCTTTCAAGCCGAGGGCGGCGAGCGACGTAGGCGCCCCCAGCGAGGCAGCCAGATCGTACAGCCCTCGTGCGGCCGTGGAAGCGCCCAGCGCCTGAGCAATTCGTGCCATGGCGTCCGGAGCGGCTGCTGAATTGTAGGCTACGGCGTGAGGCAATACAACCGTGTGGGTTTCGGCGTGAGGCAGATTGAAGCTGCCGCCCAGGGTGTGGCAGAGCTTGTGGTGCAGCGCCATTCCAACAGTACCCAGCGCCATGCCGCCCAGCCAGGCCGCATACAAAGCATGCGAGCGGGCATCGAGATTGCCGGGCTCTTTCACCACCGCAGGCAAGCTATCGGCGAAGGCGCGTATCCCTTCCTCTGCCATTAACGAAATGATGGGGTTCGCATCCTGAGCGTACAACGCCTCCACACAATGCGCGATGGAGTTGATGCCGCTGGTCGCGGATAGCATGGCGGGCATCGTGATTGTGAGACAGGGATCATAGAGCACTGTCTTTGGAAGAACACGCGGATCGCGTCCGGTGGTCTTGCGTCCGGCTTCGGTGATCCCCCAAATGGGCGTCATCTCCGAACCGGCGTAGGTTGTGGGTATGGCAATGATGGGGAGGTCGGAAACCAAAGCGATGGCTTTGGCCAATCCCGTGGTGGAACCGCCTCCCACCGCGACACAGCAGTCCGCGCCCAGCCGTTGCGCCTGGTCGCGGGCGGCGTGCGCCGTTTCCACGGGAACATGCATTACCGCCCTGTCGAAGAGCGCGGCGGCGCGGTTTCCTAACCGCCGCACCACATCTTCCCCGCTCGCCCGCTGCTCGGGCGTGGACAGCACCAGGGCCTTGCCGGCGCCCAGCCGATCGATTTCTGACGGAAGCTGTTCCACGCAACCGGCCCCGAAAATGACTCGCGCCGGCCAGCTCTGATACACGAATGAAAGCATCAGGCATCCCCGGCGTGAGCGCGCGCCGTGCGCGCGTAGAGATCGCGAAGGACGGCGAGCTCCGTTTCCGTTGGGGGCTCCGTCGTGTGGAGCTGCGGCGCCACCTTCAAAGGCCAGGCGGTAGCCTCGACGGCTTTTTGCACGGAGATGCCGGGATGCACGCTGGTAAGCGTGAGTTCGCGCGTGACCGGATCGGGAGTCAGAATGCCCAGGTCGGTGATGACAGCGGTTGGGCCCTTCCCGGGAAGGCGCATCTTCTCCCGGCTGTCACCGCCTTCCATGTGTCCTCCCGAAGTCACAAAATCGAGTTTGTTGACGAAAGCCCGCTTGTTGTGGCGCAGGGTAATAAGCACTTCCTTGGAAGAGGCCGCAATCTCCGGGGCCCCGCCGGCGCCAGGTAAGCGTGTCGAGGGCTTGTAATAGTCTCCGATTACGGTTGTATTGATGTTGGCGAAACGATCAATCTGCGCTGCGCCCAGGAAACCAAGATCGATACGCCCGCCTTGCAGCCAATACGCGAATATTTCGGGAAGCGATACCACGGCATCGGCCGTCTCCGCCAGTTCGCCGTCACCGATCGAGAGGGGCAGCACGGAAGGTTTAGTGCCGATCGTACCGGATTCATAGATGAGGATCGTATCCGGCGCGTGCGTGAGACGCGCCAGATTCGCGGCGGCGCTCGGCAGACCGATTCCCACGAAACACACCGCCCCATTGCGGATCATGCGCGCGGCGGCAACGGTCATCATCTCGTCGGCGGTATATCCATTCTCAGGCATGCGTTGCGGCCTCCAGAAGACTCTGTTTAAAGCCGTCGAAATCGCTGGTGCCAAGGACGTGGCGCTCGATCCAACTCTGAAACGATTCCCGCTCGCGCGAGATGCTGTCCCACTGTTTGTAGAAGGCGTTGTTTCGCGGGTAGTAGCCTTGAGCGTAGGAAGGGAACGCGCCTCCTCTTACTTCGGCGACGGCCCCCACCACCCATGAGGGCAACACAACAGCGTTTGGGGGGGCATCCAGGCGATCCACGATCTCCTCCACCGTGACGATGGAACGCCGGGCGGCAAGGACTGCTTCCTTCTGAATTCCAACCACTCCCCACATCAGAACGTTCCCCCGCCGGTCCGCCTTTTGCGCGTGCACAACGGTTACATCAGGCCGGATCGCGGGAACCGCCGCCAGGCGCTCTCCAGTAAATGGACAGTCGATGAACTTGATGTTGGAGTTGTACTTCGGCAGATCGGTACCTAAGTAACCACGCAGGATGCCAAAAGGAAGGTGTGCCGCCCCGGCCGCATAGGCCGCCGCCATTCCCGCATGCGCGTGTTCTTCGACAAGGAGCGGCTGGGGCCACCCTTGCTCAACCGCATCGCGCAGGCGGTGCAGCGAACCGACGCCGGGGTTGCCGCCCCAGGAGAATGTAAGCTTGGAGGCGCAGCCCGCCCCGATCAGTTGGTCATAAATCAAGTCCGGAGTCATGCGAATCAGGCTCAAGTTGCGCCTCCCCTGGCGAATGATTTCATGACCGGCGGCAAATGGAATCAGGTGCGTGAAGCCCTCCAGCGCCACTACGTCGCCATCGCGCACCATCGCCTGAATCGCTTCTTTGAGGTTGAGTATATGAGCCAAGGTTTTCCACCAATTATGCCATGTGGCAGAGCGGCCCAGCAGCGCGGAGGTATCTTCCCGAGGGTCCTAGTACAAACACATAGAACTGGTTATGCGAAAATCCGTCGAATTTCTCAACTTCGGTCTTGCCTCCACCGTGGTACTGCACTACGATGAATTCCATAGTACCGCCGTCCCGAGGAGAACTAAGAATGCTCACGAGAACTCTAGCTCTGGTGGTTGTGTTTGCCGGTATCGGGTCAGCATCGCTAACTTGCGACACGAATCTCAACCCGCTCGGGTCGCTGGCTGGCGCGGTGCTGGGCGCCAATATGACAGGCTGTCTTACAGTCGCCGGCGGGGGCCTGGTTTCCACGGACAGCACGTGGAGCGATTTCACCATGGCCTGGCAAGTCACCCAGATCCAGAATGGTCCGAATTCGCTCTTTGAGTACAAGTACACTTTTTCGGACCCGGCGCACGCAAGCGATCTTCTCTACGTTCTTCTGGGGCTTAGCAACACTTGCCTGTTTGCCACCAAGACGGACCCACCAAACGGCGGCACTTTTTGCGTCTACAACCTCAGCGACACTCTCTATCAGCCGGGCTCCTATAACAGCGCGGGCGGGGGAAACACCACCAATAATCCCGGCTTGCCGGGTTCGATCTGGGCGCTCCGTCTAGACGGGACGCCTGGCAGCGGCACCCTGGATGTCACTTTCGATTCCGTGCGCCGGCCGGTGTGGCAGAACGTGTATGCGCGGGACGCTGACGTTTCCGCCGTCTATAACGCGGGTTTTCTGACGGGCGTGAACAGTTACTTCATTGCGGCTCCGGACTCGAATGTCGTACCCGAACCGAACCAGGTCGCGGCGATTCTTTGTCTTTTGGGTGCAGCCTGGTTCACGCTGCGCCGCAGGCAGATCAAGACCTAATCGGTTTTTCACGAACGCCCGAATCACAAAATCTTTCCCCATCCCGAATTAACGCGCATCTTCAGCGCGTTTACAGGGATTTTACATCGACTGAACAATTCGATTCCGCTGCTGCCGCTACTCTGGTATAGGAGCGCCTCCAAATCGATATTTCGGAGTGTCGATCATACATGAGAGTGTGTGCAGCAATCTTCTCGATTACCGGTTTCCTCTCCGCTACGGCAGCCGCCGAACAGCGGCAGATCGATACGGCACAATCGGAAATGACAGTTCGCGTCTACAAGGCGGGTGTGCTCGGCGCGTTCGGACACGATCATGAGATCGCGGCGCCCATCAAGAGCGGCGCTGTGGACACTGCCGCCCATACTGTGGAATTGCGGGTAGCGGCTGGAACGCTGAAAGTCCGCGACCCTCACGCGTCCGATAAGGACCGTGGCGAAATTCAGAGCACCATGATCGGTCCGGAGGTACTGGACGCGGAACATCACCCTGAGATTGTCTTTCGATCCACTGGCGCCGAACCGGCAGGTGACGGCGCGTGGCGCCTGCGCGGCACCCTGATGATCCACGGCCAGTCTCGTCCCATCGAGGTGGAAGTGCGGGAGATCGGGGGGCGCTTTCGCGGAAGTGCTCGCCTGAAACAATCCGAATTCGGCATAAAACCCATTAAGGTAGCCGGCGGCGCTATACGAGTGAAGGACGAAATCCGGATCGAGTTCGATATTCAACTGGCGCGGTGACGATCTCGCATTGTTGGAGGAACATCATGGTCCACGAACGACGGTTTGTTTAATGTGCGCGCCCTGGTCAGCTACACTTTGCGGCAGGATGACGGCCATTCGGGTTGTTGGTGGCGGCCCCGCGGGCTCGGCCGCCGCAATCGCGGCACTCGGGCGCGGCGCCGCGGTACAGATCGTCGAAAAGTCTCGCTCGCCGCATCACAAGGTTTGTGGTGAATTCGTGGCTGCAGAAACCTGTAGCGTGCTGGAGGAACTCGGCGCGTGGGATGAATTCCGGAGCCGGAAGCCGGCACGGATGGAGCGCTGCCGGCTGCGGTTCGGCTCGCGCGTGAAAGAGTGGAAGCTGGGTGAACCGGCGTTCGGACTCAGCCGCCTGGAACTCGACAGTTTGCTCCTCAATCGCGCCGCGGCATTGGGCGCCACCGTCGTGCGAGGCGACCTCCACCAACCGCCGGTGAGCGCCACTATCCTGGCCACGGGGCGGCATGCCGTCGCGCAAAAAGGCAACCGGCTATTCGCGTTCAAGAGCCACTTCGAAGGTCCGGCCGGCGATGCCGTGGAGGTGTTCTTCGACCGCTCGGGCTATGTCGGTGTCAGCCCCGTGGAAAACGGCGTGACGAACGTCTGTGGTATTTTCCCAGAGAACATACTGGGCCGCTACGGCTTTTGCTTCGACGACGTGCTCTACAGTTCCGCCTCTTTGAGAGAACGGCTGCAGCCGCTGTCGCGGCGGATGGCTTGGCTCACAACGGGGCCCCTGGTGTTTTCCGGAGAGGAGCGAGAGAATTCGGCCGAGGTTTACGCTGCGGGCGATTCCTTAGGCTTTATCGATCCCTTCACCGGCTCGGGCATATTGAATGCGCTGCTCACCGGAAAGATGGCGGGTGCGGCAGCCGCTGACGGTCTTGCGCCCCACGCCTACCGTATGGCCTGCCGACGCTTGTTGCGTCGTCCGTTTGAAGTGGCAGCGGTCTTTCGCGCGATCGTCCGCTGGGGATTCGCAGAATACCTCGCCCCCTTCGTACCCGGTCAGTGGCTTTACCGTCTTACGCGGGTATAACCAATCTGCGCCGCCCTACCGGGCTCGAACTGCCAGCCGCCTGACCCCTTTGAATACGAGGAATGAGATACCGGAAACCACGAGTAGAAGCACCATGATCGTGGCTGCACGAATCGTGGGCCAATGCGTGGAGGACCAATCGAGGAAATTGAGCATCGCCCGTTCCTCGGACTCATTCAGTTTCCCGTCGTGATCCCGGTCGAACACCCGAACGAGCAATTTCAGCCGCGGCGTATCCGCCGTTTCTGCGATGTGCGTGACGTCCTGATTGTCCTGCAGAAGTTGCCTGAGTTGCATTAGCATCAGCGATCTGCGGAAGCTGTCGGAATCCACGCCGCCGACCGGGGCGACACCCAGGATTGCCAGTTCCATTTCATCCGTCGTCCGTTCGCCATAGGTCATACGCTGGGGAGGGTGTAGAGGGTTGTGCGGATTTTGATCCGAGTTGTCGTACGCATACCGCAACCGGATTTCGGTCCCTTTGGGAAGCCGTATGGGACGTTCGTAGTAATAGAAGCCTTGCCAGTTGAAGTCCCAATCCGCAATGTGGACCAGGCGGATCATCGATTGATCGGGAAGGTGAGCTTCTACAACCAGGTCTTTCGCAATGTAGTGGGCATGCGGCCCGATGGAAACCAGATCCGCATCAACCGGCAGGATGCTCGAGAATGTTTCCACGTGATGCGGGTCGCCGGCCGGAATGTCTAATTGCCGCCGGTATACATAGACGGTCTGGATTTCCTTTCCCGGCTTGCTGGTGAATTTGAGACCCAAAGAAGAACGGTCCTCTTCCGGCTTTCCCGACGGATGGTAATGAATCTGAATGATCACGTCCGCGCCCTTTGGAATCGATTTCGCCATTCCGGCGGGAAGCGGCGGCATCGGCCAGCCAGGGGCAAAGACTCCCAGCGTTGATCTCGGGGGAAAGCCTACGCCGCCTACACATGTGTAGCCCGGTTCCGGTGTTTCTGCATCGAGTTTGCGCGCAACTCCGCTGGTGTCCACGAATAAGATTGCATGGTGCACTACGCGCCGGTTTCCCGGCCGAAATTCAAACGCGCTTACGTACCGATCCTTCAGCGCATCCACCGGAAGGACCAGGCAACGGTAAACGTCCGCCCCCTCCGCGGGGATGTGTACCGAGGTGGGCATCGGAAGAACCATATCCGGTTCCCCGAACTGCCACCCTCCGGAAAAATGCGGTTCCGGCGGCCGCTTGGCCGGGTCTCCCTCGGGCGCGCCGGAAGTGGCCCACGCCCGAATCGTGGCGATTTGTTCGTCTGAAAGCCGCCCCTCGTTCAGGAAGGGAACAGGACCGGGGTCCGGTTTCCAGGGGGGCATGATTCGCTTTTCCACTACAGCGGCGATGAGGGCCGCCCGCTTGGCAACATCGTTGTAGGTGAGTAATGGAAATGGCGCCACCTCCCCGGGGCGATGACACCTGGAACACTTCTCGTAAATGATGGGCGCAACGTCCGTATTGAAAGTAGGACCGTTATGCAGAGTTGCGCCGGAAGAGCCAAAAGCGAACACCGGCGCGACCAGGAATACCTTCCGCCAATCCGACAACATTAATGCACGTCTCCCTGAGAACTCGACCTGCTGATCACTCGTACTCCGACATCGGCCGGGAGCCCGGATGCCGGGAGCGGCCTGGCCGCGGCGGGCCAGACCGGGGATTCACTAAAACCAGAGCCAGGTATCCGCCAGGTAGACGTCGCCAATCTTGATTCCTTCTCCTCCCCCGAACATACCTAATTTTCCCTGGGAATAATCATAGGTCATTTGGGTATAGAAGCGCTTAGTAGGAATGAGAGCAGGAAACTGCTGCACCCAATTGCTACCGTTCCATGCCCACGTGTCGGAAAGATTAATTCCTCCTTCGTTGGTGCCGCCGAACATAATTGACTGGTTTTGCGCGCCGTCGTACTGAAATCCCTGTGCGTACCGTGGCGGGGGAACGGTTGCGGGGAACAGCTGAACCCAGTCTGTTCCATTCCAGATCCACGTATCACTCTGCGACGCCACGGGAGTTACGCCTCCAAACAAAACGGAGACATTGCGGGTAGCGTCGTAGGTGAAACCACCGCCGGCTCTCGGAGAAGGACTATGGGCGGGGAAGACCTGCGTCCACGTAGTCCCGTTCCAGATCCAGGTATCTGCCACGTAGCCGGCGTCAGTCACGCCTCCAAATAATACCGTCTGGTTGCGAGCGCCATCGTACACCATCACGTGCAGGTACCGCGGCGACGGGCTATTGGCGGGAAATTTTTGAGTCCAGGTGGTTCCATCCCAAACCCAGGTTTCGTTGTTCTTGAACAGCACACCGTTATTGGCGAAGTATCCCCCGCCAAACATGACTCCCTGCCCCTTTACGTAATCCCATCCCATCATCATGCCGAACCGTGGAGACGGGCTGGTCACAGGGCTTAGTTTGCGCCAGCCGGCGGGCGTCAACATCCAGGTGTCGCCGAGTGTCAGCGGGCCCAGGTTGCTGGCGCCAACCCCGCCGAAAAGCGGGGAGTTCTGATGAAAAGTATCGTAGGTGAACGCCGAGCCGAACCGAGCTTGCGGAGCCAGGAAGATCGGCCATTTGGCCTGCGTCCAGGTCTGCGCGTTAACCAAGCCGGCAGCAAAAGCCAGGAAGGTACCTATTAGGCAAATTCGCATCTTCATTTCCGGAGCTCCTATAAATAAATCGTCACCACGCTCGTGCCTTTTACTGATAGAACCACGTGTCGTTCAGATAAATATCTCCGACGTTGAGACCCTCGCCTCCGCCCCAGAGGACTATTCTGCTCTGCGAAGCATCAAAAACTATGCAAGCAAAGAATCTCGGCGCTGGAATAGTTGCGGGCGTAACTCCGACCCAGTTGGTTCCATCCCACAACCACGTGTCCTGATAATTTCCGTTTGCGCTGTTTCCACCGAACATCAACGATTTGCCGAACGTAGGATCATATGCCAACGCCGGACCATACCGTGGGATGGGGTTGGTGGCAGGAAACTTCTGCGTCCAGTCGCTACCGTCCCAAACCCAGGTGTCGCCCAGATCGCCATTGGTGTTGACGCCGCCGAACATCACTGTGACGTTGCGAATCGGATCAAACGCCATTCCCGGGGCCATGCGCGCCGGGGGAGAGTGGGCTGGAAACTTCTGGGTCCAGTTGGTTCCATCGTATACCCAGGTTTCGGCAAGGTAGGTCGCGGAGCTGACGCCGCCAAACATGACCGTCTGATTGCGGGCGGAGTCATACGCCATGCCCTGGTAATAACGATACCCCGGCACTGTCGCGGGAAGCTTCTGGATCCAGTTGCTCCCATTCCATGCCCAGGTGTCATTGAACGGGAAGATGATCCCGTTATTGGTAAAGCTCGCCCCCCCGAACATCACGGATTGAGCGTGGGCAGAATCGTAGACCATGTTGGATGCGAACCGCGCCGGAGGCACAGTCGAGGGACTTATCTGCGTCCAGGTGCTTCCTGTGAACGTCCAAGTATCCGCCAACGAAACCGGTCCGTTTGTGCTCGCGCCCAGCCCCCCGAAAAATATGGAGTAGCCTCTTCCCGTGTCGTAGGCCATGGCGGCGGCAAATCGCCGCGACGGTGGGGTCGCCGACCTTAACCTTGCCCAATTCTGAGCGCTCGCCAAGCTCGGGCCAAGAACGAGTATGGCTGTTGCGAGTGATAATCGGAATCGCATTTTGTCTCTACTCCTTACCCAGTTGCGGCTTTGAACAAACTCAATTCGGGGACCTGAAAACCTGGAATGATGTATCGCCCAGCGCGGGTTGGCAGCCCCCGTTTCTTTACTCTGTCAGTGTGCCTATGATACGCCAAATACAGCACTTGCAAGCGTGTTTTGAAGCGGAGTTCGAACGGAATTGTACTACGGGAATACCCCGAGCGGCGCATCGGAGGACTCTGGACACTTCGGTCTGGTGGTGCGGAACCGAAACGTTGAAAATCACCACGAAAGTCCTGGAGCGGCAAAGCGGCATGGTACATTGCGCCTTGATGGCGGGCCGAAGAGTTGCCGTAATCACCGGCGGGACCAGGGGCATTGGTAAAGCCGTATCTTTGGCAGCCGCCCGCGACAGCCAGAGGGTCTATGCCATTTACGCAAGGAACTGGCAGGCGGCCGATGCGTTTTCCGAAGAGACCCGGAAAGAGGGGCTCGACGTTCGTTGCATCCGCGCCGATCTTACCAAGGATGAGGACTTTAGCCGGTGCGTAAACACCGTCCGTAGTGAGGCCGGCCGCATCGACGTGATCGTCCACTCCGCCGTCAGCGGGGTCCATCGACCGGTTACCGATCTGACGGAGCGGCACATTGCCTGGACCTTCAACATCAACTTTTTGGCCATCCATAGGCTGCTGCGGGAATTCGTCCCGCTCATGCCCGCCGGCGGCAGGATCATCGGGTTGACTTCCGCGGGAGCAAACCGCTCGGTGCCGCGCTATGCCGCCGTGGGGGCAAGCAAAGGAGCGCTCGAATCATTATTCCGGTACTACGCGGCCGAACTCGCGCCTCGCGGGATCTCCGTCAATCTCGTTTGCCCCGGACTCGTTCTGACCGACACGATCGCAGCCCTCCCCCAAAGAGAAGCGCTGGAGCAGGCCGCCCTCGCACGGACACCTAGCGGCCGGCTCACGACTCCCGAAGATGTTGCGCAAGTGATTCTCTTTCTCTGCAGTGAAGCGGCATCGCAGATCGTCGGCCAGACCATCGTGGTGGACGGCGGATTTGGCCTGTCATGATCGTGGGTATGAGATGTCGCGGGCACGCGCTTCCGGCTTACCAATCCGCGGCGACTCGAAATCCATAATCTTCGTAACGAAAGTCCGGCGGAATACTGCTTCTCGCCGCACACCGGGCAATCTTGATGTGGTGCCTCCAGGCCCCGCCACGTGAGGCGCGCCGCGTACCCGTCGCAGGTCCTTGCGGATTTTCTTGTGGTGAAACGGAGTAGTAAGTGGGGCTGTACCAGTCAGCGCACCATTCATGCACGTTCTCACACATGTCGAACAGGCCGTAACCGTTCGGTTCGGAGGTCCCTACCGGCTCGGGCCCGTTCTGCCAGCGTTCAAAATACCGGGCGCGCGCGGTTACCGCGGCCGCCCCCCAGGGGTAGGGTTCTTGCTCCAACCCGCCCCGAGCCGCAAACTCCCACTCAGCCTCAGTCGGAAGCCGCACCGTAAATCCCCATCGGGCCGAGAGCCACTCGCAATACGCGGCCGCATCAAACCAACTGACGGAGGTTGCGGGAACCCGCGGATCGGCGTACGAGAAGGCGCGGAACGCGGCATAGTCGCGACTTGTCACTTGAACCCGGCACAGCCGGAACGGCGCCACACGGACGCGATGCACGGGACGCTCTTCATCGCGTCCATCTTCCTGCCCCATTAAAAACTCACCGCCGGGAATGGCGAGGAGGTCCGCGGGGGCGATGGAACACGCTTCGTGAGACATGTGGCTTTCAGCAATTCGTCCACTCATGCTAACGTGAAACAAGTTTTCGGGGAGAGGTGTACATGTCTCGAATTACTTTGGCCGCTTTCCTGATCCTCATGGTGGCGGCAGTTCCGCTTTTCGCTGCGTCGCCGCAAATCGCCTTTACCGTGGTACCGCCTTACGGCTCCTTCGCTCAACTCCAAGGCAAGATGACGGGAGGCAACCCGCCCGATTGGCAGGTGGCCGTGATGATCAACATTTCCGGGTTGGGCGCATGGAGCAAGCCATACTGCGACGTCAATTATCAATACGCGGTTCTGGTGCCGATTCAGCCTGATGGTACCTGGACGACGCCATACGCCACAGGCGGAGTAGATGATACCGCAACAGAAATCGCCGCCTATCTAGTGCCTACCGGCACTCTTGTCCCCTGCTATCTTGGCGTCGACGGGCTTCCGGCCGCGTTGCAGGGGCTCTCGGTTTCCACCGTGATCGCCACCAGGGCGATGCCCCGGCAGGTGACCTTTGGCGGCTTGACTTGGGAGGTGAAGACGAACCGCGTTCCGCTCGGACCTGGGCCATGCCTGTTCTCGGACAGCACGGACAACGTCTGGGTGGACAACCTGGGCGCCCTGCACCTGAAAATCACCAATCGTAACGGGCAGTGGTATTGCGCCGAAGTCTATACCGACCAAGTGCTGGGTTATGGGTCTTATTCATTCAAAGTGCAGAATCCACCTTGCGCGCTCGACCCCAATGTAGTGCTTGGCCTGTTTACGTACAACGACATCGATTCGAGTTATGCCCACCGCGAAATCGATATCGAATTCTCCAAGTGGGCGCAGCCGAACAACCCGAACTGCGAACAGTTCGTTATCCAGCCGTATTCCCAGCCCGGCCACATCATGCAGTTCCCATTTACGGCCGGACCGGATTCGGTCAACAGCTTTAGCTGGCGGCGGAATCGCGTGCTGTTCAAGGCCGCGACCTCGGCGGGTATGGTCGTCAAGCAATGGGATGATATGACAGATGTGCCACCATCCAGTTCGCAAAATCAGAATGCGCGAATCAACCTGTGGTACACCGGAGCCCCGCCCAGCTCTGAAATCGAAACCGTAATTGACGCGTTTCAGTTCCGTTGAAAACGCTTGCGGCCGGCCGCGCGGCGCTTCGTGCCCCGTTCCTCCACCAACAGCGAAAACTGCAGCTTTCGTTCGTTGGCATCGACACGGTCGAGTAGAACGCGAACCTTGTCGCCGATCGAGAACTCGCGCCGCGTGCGTTTACCGACGACCTTGCGCACATTCTCGTGATACGCGTACTCGTCGCCGGGAAGCGTGTCGATGGGCACGAGACCTTCGATGAACAGGTCCGCCAGCTCGACAAAGAGCCCGTATTTTGCGGTGCTGATAATCAGCGCGTCGAAATCCTGGCCGATCCGCTCGGCCATGAATTTCACTTTTTTCCACTCGACCAGCTCCCGCTCCGCGTCGGCGGCGCGGCGCTCCGATTGCGAGCATTCGTCGGCAATGGCATGCAGTTCCGCTTCCGGCGCCGGGCTCCGGGCGGCCAGCACCGCGCGCAGCAGCCGGTGGACGATCAGGTCGGGATAGCGGCGGATGGGTGACGTGAAGTGCGTGTACGTTTGGGCCGCCAGCGCGAAGTGGCCCGAATTCTCGGTGCTGTAGCGCGCCTGCTTGAGCGAGCGCAGCATCAGGTAGCTGAGAATCCGCTCTTCCGGCTTGCCTTCGATCTTGGCCACCAGCCGCTGATACTGCCGCGACGAAATTGAAACCCCCGCATCGGCCAACACTACGTCACGCCGCTGCTTCGTCCCGTCACGACGCCGGCCGGTCAAAGCGAACTTCTTGACGGGAATCGCGCCGATCCCAAGCGAGTAGCCGAAGTGCGCCGCCACTTCCTCAAAGTCCATCACCCGTTTAGCATCCGGCTTTTCGTGAATGCGATAGATTGATGCGATTCCGGCACTTTCCAGGTGCGAGGCCACGGCCTCGTTTGCCGCCAGCATGAATTCTTCAATCAGCCGGTGGGCGATATTGCGGGGCGCGCGTGTGACGCCGGTCATCGCACCCCACTGGTCGAACTCGATCAGTGGCTCGGGCAGATCGAAGTCGATCGAGCCGCGGCGCACGCGCTTGCGGTTGAGCGTCAGAGCCAGCTCGCGCATCAGCTCGAACCGCTCCACCAGGGGCCGATACCGCTCGCGCAGGCCTGCATCGCCTTCCAGCAGCAGGTGGACATCGGTGTACGTCATGCGTTCTGCGCTGCGGATCACACCGGGGGTGAACTCCTGGCCGGCGATCTCGCCCTGATGGTCGATTTCGAGAATCGCCGACAGCACCAGCCGGTCGACCTTGGGATTCAGTGAGCAGAGATTGGTGGAAAGTTCAAACGGCAGCATGGGAACCGCGCGGTCAGGGAAATACACACTCGTGCCGCGCAGCCGCGCCTCGGTATCAATGGCAGTACCCGGGCGGACGTAGTGACTCACGTCGGCGATGTGCACCTGGAGCGCGTAGTTGCCGTTCGGCAGCCGGTCCACCCAGACAGCATCGTCGAAATCGCGCGCCGTTTCGCCGTCGATGGTTACGATATCCAGCGCGCGAAAATCGCGCCGGCCGGCCAACTCGCGGGCGCCGATCACGTTGGGAATCGATTGAGCCTGCTCTACCACTTCCGGCGGGAAATGATGTGGCAGATGGTGTTTGCGGATGACGATCTCGACATCCACGCCGAAATCGTCGGGGAGGCCCAGGATTTCAATGATGCGGCCCACCGGTTTCGAACCGCGCTGCGGGTACTCGAGCAGCTCGACATTGACGATCATCCCGTCCAGGTCTTCGATCGACGATACCCGCGGCGCGGTGACTCCGATCCTGTCCTCGGGTTTTCCGGCAGACGGGAACTCCAGACCTTCGGGTATTTCGATCCACTGCACGATGCGCTCATCCTGCGGGACCACGAACTGGCCCCGGCGTCCCAGGCGGAACTCACCCACCACGGTGGGCTGCGAACGTTTAAGTACTTTGACGATCTCACCATCCGCGCGCCCGCCGCTTTCAATGCGCGCGATGCGAACCAGCACGCGATCCCCATGCATGGCGCTTTCGGCGGACTCGGCGGGAATGTAGATGTCGCCTTGAATGCCTTCGATCGGCCGCTCGGAGATCAGGAATCCGTACCCATCGCGATGCATGTGCAGGCGCCCGATGGCGTACTCTCGACTGCGCGCGGTGACCACGTAGTGTCCCGAGCGCAATTCGATCAGATCGCCCCGCGCGGTCAGCCGCGCCAGCGCCGTTTCAAGCTCCTCCCGGTTTGTTCCCTTCGTGCCTAACTCGCGCACAAGTTGTTTGAAATTTGCCCGGGAATGCGGCAGGCGGGAGATATGCTCGATTAACGCCGCATCGCGCATATCCCGAGTTTCGCATGGCGCGATGAACAAATCTTAGTCATCTTTCCGGCAACATTTCGCAGGCTCGTGTCGTCAGTCTTATGCTAGGGAAAGTGGAGGTCTCGATGAGGGCTCTGATCTTGCTGCTCGTGCCGGCCGCCCTGTTTTCCAATCCGGCACGCTTTGCCCGCCTCGGTGAATCGGAAGGGCAGGTCGAAACGCAACTGCAGGCCGCCGATCCATGGCTGCCGGCGCAGCGGAATCTGCCGCTGCCGGAATCGGCCTGGATTCGTACCGGCGTTGCTTCGCGGCTGGAAATCGAGCTGGATGAGGGAAGCGCGTGGCGATTGGGTCCCGAATCGCTCTCCGAGCTTTCCGATTTGTCGCGTCTCTCCACGGGACAACGCGTGACGCTTCTCTCGCTCGATCACGGACTGGCCTACTTCACGGGCGAGCCCGAGGGCAAGGATGCGCTGACTCTCGCGGTGCCCGGCGCGCAGATCACGCTGCATCGCGGTGCGCGCCTTCGCCTGGAAGCCCGGGACGCCTGGAGCCAGATTTCGGTCATCGAAGGCGCCGTGCGGTTTTCCTCTCCCGCCGCGGAGATCGATCTCCGCGAAGGCCAAACTGTGCGCGTCGAACCTGCCAACCCCGCCCGCTTCTTTCTTTACCGCGAGGTCACACGGATGGATCCTGATCGCTGGAGCGAGGAGCGCGACAAAGTGTTGGCCGCCCCCGTTTCCGGACGCCACGTGCTTGAACGCTATGGTCTTGCCGACATGGATGCAGGAGGGGAATGGATCCAGACGGAAGATCTCGGTTCGGTTTGGAGGCCCAAAACCGCGGAGGGCTGGATTCCTTATCAGAATGGCCGCTGGCTTTGGTACGATTCGCTCGGCTACACCTGGGTTGTGACGATACCTGGGGTTGGCTTCCGTATCACTATGGGCGTTGGTTGCGCCGCGAAGGTATGGGATGGATTTGGGCGCCCGCGAAAAACGAGATCTTTAAACCTGCCGATGTCTACTGGCTCAGCGGCGCCAGATTCGTTGGCTGGGGACCTCTCGCTCCGAATGAGGAATGGACGCCCGCGGCACAGCCCCAGCAATTTCTGAACGCCAATACTACCTGGGCAGCGTTCCGCCAGGATGCACGCATGATCGATCCGGCGGGATTCAAGGACCGGCCCAAGGAGCCGCTTGGCGCGGCCGCGTTCAGTGTGGCTCTGCCCTCCCCCGCTTTCGCCGCATCGAGGCTAGAGGCCGCCCGCCCTGTGTTGCGGGCCGGCAGTACCCGCGTGGTGCCGGTGCTCGCCGGTGTCACTTTCCAGGAAAATGTTCTTCCCCGCCCCGCACCCGCCGTGGTTACGGCGCCTGCGCCCGAAGCGGCGGCGGCCGTGCCCGATGCCCCGGTTGCCGTGGTCACTAACGCGGGAGCGGTACAAGCGCCCGTGGTGATCGTCGCACCGCCGCCGGAGCCTCCGGCGCAGCCGGCCGAGGTGTACTACCCCGTGCCGGTATACACGGGAGTGATTGTCGTGAATCCTCCGGAGCGCGACAGCGGTCCGCCCCGCCGGCGGCGCGATCAATCTCCGGCCGCAAGCCCGCCTCCGGCCAAGCCTCCCGCCGCGCAGAATCCGCCGCCATTGTCGAACTTGCCGCCTCCACGAAGCGACTCGCCGCGGCGCGATAATCCGGTCAAACCCCTGCCCGGAAGAGCGGTGCCGCCTGTGGAGGCCAGCCCCCAGCCGGAACAGCCGCCAGTCAGGCGCACCGCCGCAACCCGCGCCGAATAGTTGCACGCAGTCGCAGCAATCCCGCACACTGGGGGAGAGTGCCGCGCCCCGGGGTAGGATTTCTCGCAGTCTTCCTGTGCTCTGGTTGTCTTTGGGCCCAGGGGCCCTTCCAAGTGCACGGCTACCTTCAGGGACGCTTCACCGACCAGGAAGGCACTTCTGATCGTCTTGAAATTCGCCGCGCACGCGTGATCGTTACCGGCGATCCCCTCTCTCGAGTCTCGTACCGTTTTCAGGTGGATTTCGTGAAGCGGCCCTACATCATGGATGCCTCGCTTACTCTGAAGTATTCGCGATTCCACTCCGTGACGGCCGGCCAGATGAAGATACCGTTCGGCGCGGAGAATATCACCTCGGATAACTTGAACGCGCCCGTGGCGCGATCGCGTGCCGTGCTGTCCCTCGCTCCGGGACGGGACACGGGTGTGCAGGGGAGGGATGTCGGTGTCCTATTCTCCGGTAGCATGCATCGCGGCAACGGCGCCCTGGTGGAATATGGGGCGGGTGTCTTCCGTGGGCAGACGCTGATCTACTCGCCCAAGGTGCACTACAACGCCACGGCCGGACGGCTCATCTTCCATCCAATCCACGGGCTTGGCGTCGGCGCGGACTGGTACGGCAGTTTCAGCGCTCCCGCCCACCTGGTAAAGCGGCGGCAGGAAGTGGAGGGGGAATACGAGCACGGGCGTCTCAAGCTGCGAGCCGAACAGATCTTTGCCCGCGACGGCGCGCTTGAACGGCGGGGGGGCTACTTAGTCGG
>PSRJ01000112.1 GCA_003175985.1 Terriglobia bacterium | reverse complement strand
ATGGTGCTCAACGGCCTCTCCGAACGCCTGCGGCTGCCCGACCGCCGCGTCGTGTACACAGGAGCGGAAGAATTGGCCGGCATCACTCCGGAATACACGATTCCTTTTACCGAGTTCCGGCTTGAGGCAGGGCTACCGGTGTGGCGCTACGCAGTGGACGGGTTCGTTCTGGAAAAACGCCTCGTCCTGCCATATAAGCAGAATTCGGTTCACATCACGTACCATCTGCTGGCCGGCCCCGGCAAGCTGCGGCTGGGATTGCGGCCGGCCATTCATTTCCGGCCACACGATGCTTCGGTGAGCATCGCCGGCGACCATAAATACGTGCTCACGGTTTGCGAGGACCACTTCGAGATCACAGCGGGCGCGGATTGGCCCACCCTCCGACTCTTGATACACGGACCTTCCGCCGCATTTACATTCGACCGCAAGGAGACCGGATCCATTCCCTACCCTACCGAGCGCAGCCGCGGCTACGAATGGCAGGGTTCATTATGGAGTCCCGGCTACTTTCGATCCGATTTAGGCGAAGGGGACCAGACCACGCTGACTGCATCGACTGAAAGCTGGGAAACCGTCGTCGCGCTCTCTCCCGAAACTGCATTTTGCGCCGAACTCGACCGCCGGAAGCTGCTGCTCGCCGCCGCGCCGGCCGCCGCGCAAAGCGGATTCGGCGCTGAATTGGCCCTGGCCGCGGACCAGTTCCTGGTTACACCGGTGGGCCGCGTGGAAGATACGGCCCGCGCGCATGCCTCCGGCGATGAGATCCGCACCGTCATCGCCGGTTATCACTGGTTCACCGATTGGGGCCGGGACACGATGATCAGTCTCGAAGGTCTTACCCTCACGACGGGAAGACAGATCGAAGCGCGCTGGATTATTCGCACGTTCGGTTACTACATCCGCGATGGCCTGATCCCTAATCTATTTCCCGAGGGGGAGAAGGAGGGCCTGTATCATACGGCTGACGCAACACTCTGGTATTTCCACGCGATTCACCGGTACATCGAACTCACCAGGGACCACACCACACTGCGCCTGCTTTTGCCGAAGCTGGTCGATATCGTCGAACACCACATGCGCGGCACGCGGTTTGGCATCGCCATGGATCCCGCCGACGGCCTTCTCCGGCAGGGCCAGCCCGGATATCAGCTCACCTGGATGGATGCCAAAGTCGGCGACTGGGTAGTGACGCCGCGGCGGGGTAAGGCCGTGGAAATCAATGCGCTGTGGTACAACGCGTTGCGGCTGGTCGAACGTTGGCTAATCGGGGAAGAACAGCATGGCAAGGAACGGCACATTGCCGAGATCGCGGCGCAAGTTCGCGAATCGTTCAATCGCCGCTTCTGGTTCGAGGAGGGCGGTTATCTGTACGACGTGGTTGAGAGCGACAGCGGCGGCAATGACAATGCTTGCCGCCCCAATCAAGTACTGGCCATTTCGCTCGATCACCCTGTCCTTGAGGAAGCCCGGTGGAAATCCGTGATGGACGCAGTGACCAGTCAGCTTCTGACGCCGGTGGGTCTGCGGACGCTCGCTCCCGGCCATCCCGACTACAAGCCCAAATACGACGGAGATCTTCGCGCGCGGGATGCGGCCTATCACCAGGGCACGGTATGGCCCTGGTTGATCGGGCCTTATATCGATGCCTGGTTGAAACTGCATCCCGGCCGGTTCATGGAGGCTCGAAAATTGTTGCACGGCTTTGTACCCCAACTGAACGAAGCCTGTATGGGCTCAATCAGTGAAATCTTCGATGCCGAAGAACCGTACACGCCCCGCGGCTGCATCGCGCAAGCCTGGAGCGTGGCGGAGGTGCTGCGATGTTGGGTGAAGACGGCGGCCGAAGCGGGATGACCGTTTCCGGAAAGCGCTCCCGGTTTATGTCGCGATCCGCGCGTTCGCGTTAGTGGGAATCCCCGATGTGCCCAAGGCCCGCGTGATACAGTCACGAACGGTTTCCATGGTGAACGGTTTGGCCATAAAGACGGTCCCCGGCGGGCACTGCGATTCCGTATAGGCGCTCATACAGATAATTGTTGCCGTGGACTGCATCGCAAGAATACGGCGTACCAGCTCGTGCCCGTCCATCACTGGCATGCGAAGGTCTGTTAAGATCAGGTTAATGCGGAGCCGCGCGCCCCGAAAGATATTGACGGCTTCCTCGCCATTTGATGCCGTCACGACGGAGTGTCCCAGCGCGCGCAGCATGCTTGCGACCATCTGACGAACCTGGGCGTCGTCATCGACCACGAGGATTTCGATCATGGCAATAGTGGAGACGCAGCAGCGTCACAAACCGTCGCGCACAAAGCCGTAGGTATTTCGGGCTACTCATTAGAAATAAAAAAACTGGGCAAAGATAGTGGAACTTTTATTAGCCTGGTGGAATCGGCCGCTGGTAAAGATAAGTAAATGTGGTAAAAGTGCCGCAGCACCTCGAAACAGTTGAAACCGATTTCGAGTGTTCTGCACCTCTTGAGCAGAGTTCTTTTTCAAGGAGACCTCGCACCCTTGCAACAGTTCTCATTGCGCAGCGCACTCTATTTCGTAGCCGCGGGCTCGATGTTCATACAACACGCCGAAGTGAATGTTCTCACTGCGAACGGCTCGAATGACCGGACGAATGCAAACCTCGAGGAGACGCAGCTTTCCCCATCAAATGTGAGATCCGGCTCATTCGGGAAATTAGGCTCATTCCCGGTAGATGGCCAGGTATATTCCCAACCTTTATATGTGAATGCAGTATCTATTCCCGGACAGGGACTCAGGAATATCCTGGTGATCGCGACCATGCATAACAGCGTTTATGCTTACGACGCTGATTCCATTGCTGTACCACGCCTGCTCTGGAAGACGAACCTGGGTCCTTCGGTTCCCGCTTCCGGCGTCTTCACTACCTACGCCGATATTTGGCCTGAGATCGGCATTCTGTCCACAGCTACTATTGATCCGGCGCGTGGGGTTTTTTACGTGGTCTGTGAGACGCTCAGGGGCGGGAAGGCCGCCTTCGATCTTCATGCGCTTGACCTGATCTCGGGTGCGGAACGGATGAATGGGCCCGTTACGATTGCCGGCAACGCTAATGGGACGCTTGCGTTTGACCCACAACAGCACATTCAACGTCCGGGCCTTCTCTTGGCTAACAACGCGGTTTATCTGGCTTTCGGGTCACACGCCGACGAGAAACCCTGGCATGGATGGCTCATGAGTTATGATGCTTCGGACTTGAGCAAACAGCGAGGGGTTTACCTGAGCACTCCATCAGGCGAGGGTGGCGCAATATGGCAATCCGGCCGAGGCTTGGCGGCCGATGAGCGCGGGAACGTCTACTTCATGACAGGCAACGGAACCTATGATGGGGTGCAGAACTTCGGCGAGAGTTTTGTGAAAGTGACTGGGTCCGCGGCTTTACCCGTCGGCTCGTTTGCGCCTTCAAACTGGGAAGACCTCAATGCCAGCGATTACGATTTGTCCACCGGAGTAGCGCTGATACCCGGTACCCACACCGTCTTGGGGGGCGACAAATTCGGTGATTTCTATGTGCTCGACGGCGATTCATTCGGCAAGAAGGACAGCGGCAGTGGAAGCAGTTTTCAGACTGTCTCCGGCGTGGTGCGCGGCGGTATGTTCAACTTCGCCCTGTGGCCGCAGCCGAATGCGACGTATCTTTATGTGCAGGGATTTCAGGATCCCGTGAGATCCTATCAGATTGCCGGAAGGCAATTGAATCCGGTTTCGGTAGCGTCCGCTTCCGTCGATAATCCACGCGGCGGCATGACCATTTCCGCGGATGGTGCACGCAATGGCATTCTCTGGGAAACTACGGGCAATTTCAAAGATCCGGCGATCCCCGGAACATTGCATGCCTTCGACGCTGCGGACCTGTCGAACGAGTTGTGGAACAGCGGAATGAATTCCCGGGACGCTATAGGCGCATTTACGAAATTCGTGAATCCCACAATAGCGAATGGCAAGGTCTATGTCGCGACATCTTCAGGAGCTGTCGCTGTATTTGGATTGTTGGGCTCAGGCACAACCGGACCACCGAAACCGTCGATCACGTCCGTACGAAATGGCGCCAGCTTTTCCGCGGATGCTATCGCTCCTGGAGAGGCAGTGACTCTGTTCGGCGTGGGCCTGGGACCCGCGAGCGGAGTAGGGATGCAGTTGGACGACTCCGGGTTGATTCCAACTACTCTTTCGGATGTTCGTGTTCTGTTCAACGGTGTTGCGGCGCCGGTGCTCTATGCCAGCACGGATCAGGTGAGCGCCATAGTCCCCTCGATCCTGTCGTCGCAGTCTGTAACCCTGCAGGTGGCGAACCAGGACGCCGTGTCAGACCCGTTTTCGCTCGATGTGGCGCCCGCCGCGCCAGGGATTTTCTCGGCCGATGGCTCCGGTGCGGGGCAGGGGCTGATTTGGAATGAGGACGGAACCGGCAACTCGGGCGCCAACCCGGCGGCTCCCGGTTCGACGGTTTCCCTGTTCCTGACCGGCGCGGGCCAGACCGACCCGGCTGGACCGGATGGCGGAATGGTGACGGGAGATGTCTTGCCCCAGCCCGTTTTGCCCATTTCCGCACAGATTGGGGGACAAACCGCCCAGGTGATTTATGCGGGCGGCGTGCAGGGCATGGCCTATGGCATTACCGAAGTAAAGGTGCAAATTCCTGCGGAGTCTCCCGCGGGACCGGAAGTCCAGGTAATTATTCAGATCGGCGATGCCGTGAGCCAGCCGGGCATTACGATGGCGATCCAGAGTTCCTCGAACAACTAAGGCTCGCTTCGATTAACCACCCTTGTCCGGTTTCATCACGGCTACGTAGGTCAAATTGCGATACACCTGGTTGTAATCAAGGCCAAACCCTACCACGAAGCGGTCCGGAATTTCGAAGCAGCGATAATCCACAGGCACCTGCACAATCCGCCGCGAATTGCGGTCCAGGAAGGTACATACCGCGAGGGAGTTGGGCCCGCGTCCCGCGAGTGTCTGCAGCAGGTAACGCAACGTGAAGCCGGTATCCACGATATCTTCCACGAGCAGGACATCCTCGCCCTCGATGCTCTCGTCCAGGTCCTTGGCGATGCGCACGACTCCCGGCGCGCCGCTCTTGTTGGAGAAGCTGGATATACCCAGGAAATCAATCTTGACGGGTACTGTGATCTGCTGTGCCAATGCGGTGAGAAAGAAGACCGAACCTTTCAAAACACCGATGAGCTTGATCGATTTTCCGGCATAGCGCTCGGAGATTTCGGCCGCCAATTCGCGGATGCGGCCGCTGATCTGCTCCTCGGTGAACAGGATTCTCTCAAGGCCCGGAAGCGTTTCCGAGCTCATGCCTGCACCGGCCGCTCCGCCAGGCCATATTTGAATACCAGGTTTTCAAAATCCTTTTGGTAGAACACCTGAATATTCAAATGCGGATACAATTCGCGCAGAAGCCGCACCTTGCGGTTCTTCTTCGTGACCAGCGACTGCTTCATAGTGGTCAGCTCCACGTACAGATCGAATTCCGGCAGGTAGAAGTCGGGTGTGAAGGCTTCGTGAACGTTGCCTTCCTTGTCCCATTGCACCGGGAAGCTGCGCGGCTCGTACTCCCAGGCGATGCGGTAGAAATCCAGAAGATTAGCGAACATTTCTTCACTGCTGTTGGCAAAAACCTTCTTGCGCAACGTAACCTTATCGGGCGGGACAATGCCGTGGCGCGCCAGCCGCAATCGCATCTGAAATTGAAGCTGCGCTTCAGCCGCCGCGGAGAGGTATCCCCGTTCCTGAAGCCCTAGAGAACAAGCGGCGATCTCGATGAGTCCGGCCATTTGTTCCGTCGTGAGCGACTCAGAGCTCAAGACAAGATCGAACAGATCGGCGGTCGCCCGCGGTTTCCCAAATTTCGCCTTGCGGGCGCAACGTTCCGCGGCTTCCAGTTCGAGCAGCATGTGACGCGCCGCGGCTCGATCCAGGCGATGATCAACCATCAGATTGCCCACTCGTACACTTTCCGGCGCCACTACGTGAACGCGCAGCGCTCCGGGAAAATGGCGCGCTTGGAGTTCTCCCCCCAGGGCGCAATAGACCAGGTGATGCTCCGTCGCGAGGTGGGCCAGAACGGAGGTCGCTAAGCTCGGATACGCCTTATCCGGAACCCCGGCGGCAGCCCCGAATTCCGCTTCCGCGAGCGCGTGGATACGCGATTGCGTGACCAACTCGAAACCGAGCCTCTGCGCCGTAAGACGCGCAACTTCTTCAAAACGGCACCCTGGATGACCGGATACGGCGATTAACGCCATGCTTGCCAGCCTCAATCATATCGCGGAAACCCAAAGCGTCCGCGCGGCATTATTGCCGCAAAGCCCGGAACTCATCTTCGGTCAGAGGCCGCCATTTTCCGATCGGCAGATCGCCGATCCGGATGGTGCCGATCGCCGTGCGCACGAGCTTGAGCACCTTGCTGCCTACAGCCTCCAGCATCCGCCGCACTTGACGGTTGCGTCCTTCCGTAATGGTCAGCTCCAGGTACGTGTATTTGGCGCTGTGGCGGAGGAGCTTTACTTCGGCCGGGCGTGTCGCGCCGTCCTTCAACTGCACGCCGCGCCGTAACTGCTCGATCTGCTCCTCGCTGAGCTGTGTCGACGTCTTTACCTGGTACGTCTTCGGCACCTTGTTTCCAGGATTCATGATGTGCTCAGCGAAATCCGTATCGTTAGTAAGGAGCAGCAAACCGCTGGTGTCCAGGTCGAGCCGCCCTACCGGCGCCAGCCACGCGCCGGCATCCTTGACGAGATCGTAGACCGTCGGCCTTCCTTCCGGGTCGCGGTAAGTCGTCAAATAGCCCTTGGGTTTATAGAGCAAGAGATACCTCTTGGCGCTCTGTTGCACGGGCTTCCCGTTGAAAGTAATCCGGTCTTTGTCAAGGTCCACCCAGCAGTCCGGATCGCGCACGATCTCGCCATTCACACGGACTTTTCCGCTTCCAATCCAGCCGCGCGCGTCTGTTCGCGAGCCAACCCCAGCTTTAGAAAATACTCTTTCTAAAGTCTTTAGCCGCCGCTTAGGGTAAAGTACCGATCGCCTGGTCATGCTCACCCGACTAAAATTAGCTCCTGCACCGATGATAGAGTAATTGGTGAGTAGTGGGAGTCGACAACATATTTCCACGATTCTGATTCGGGGCGCGCGGCAAGTGCTCACCTTGCGCGGGCCCACGGAACCGCGGCGCGGTTCGGCACTTCGGGAACTGGGCATCATCCACGACGGCTCGCTACTGGTGCGCGATGGCGTGCTGGTGGAGGTCGGACCCACGCGCCGCATCGAGAATTTGGCCCTGGCTCACAAGGCGGTGGAAATCAGCGCGGTTGGCCGGGTGGTCATGCCCGGCTTCGTAGATAGCCATACTCACCTGTTGTTTCCGCCGCCGGGCTCCTACGGTATGAACCTCGACGCCGGAGCGCGTGTGCTGCGAGCGCAAACGGGAATGCGTCTCGAGGCCCGCGCCCGCATGCACCTGAAGGCGATGGCACGTCATGGAACCACGACTGTCGAAGTGAAGACCGGATGTGGGCCGGACGACGGTGCGGAAATGAAACTCCTGCGCGTACTGGCAGGGTTGAAGCGGGAGTCTGTGGAGGTCGTATCGACGTTCCTGCTGCGCCTTCCTCCATTTGGTCTCAACGGTTCTCATCCGGCCCAAACCCATAGCGACTGGGTTTGCGAAGAATTCTTATCGAAAATCCGGCGACGCCGCCTCGTATCGTTTGCCGACTTGATCTGGGATGAGCACCCCGCGCGAGAGGCTTGCTTCCGCAGATTTCTCGAGGAGGCGCAGCGTCTCGGAGTACGGCGCAAGGTCCACGCAGAAGACACCTCTACTTCGATGGCCCTCGCCCTGGCGCTCGAAAATAGTGCCGCGAGCATTGATCACCTGGAGCAGGCAACAGCGGCGGATGCCGGACTGCTCGGCCGCTCCCCGACGATTGCTACGTTGTTGCCCGGCGCGTCTTTTCACCGCGATGGGCCCTATGCGCCCGCGCGCCTGCTCATTGAAGCCGGAGCGGCCGTCGCGCTGGCCAGCAACTTCAACCCGCATCACACTCCCACGCTCAACATGCAAACCGTGGTGACGCTGGCCTGCTCGCGCATGGGAATGACTCCCGCCGAGGCCATCTCCGCGGCTACCATCAATGGCGCGCACGCGCTGGGATGCGCCTCCAAGGCTGGTTCTCTGGAGCCCGGGAAAGTGGCGGACTTGCTAATCCTCGGCATTTCCGATTATCGCGAAGTAGCTCACAACTTCGGCACCAACGTGGTGCAGAGCACCATGAAGCGCGGACAACTCATCTATGAGGAAGGGGACGTCACGCCGCGTGCCCCCAAGGATCTGCATCCCACCTGGTGAAGGGTGGCGGGCTACGATAGCTTCAGATGCCCGCAACTTTGGTGGAATGCGTACCTAACTTTTCCGAAGGCCGCGATCCGGCCAAGATCGATGCGATCGTCGAAGCTGTCCGCTCCGCGGGCGCCACGGTGCTCGACCGCTCGGCGGATCATGACCATCACCGGTCCGTCATCACATTCGCGGCACCCGCCGACATCGCCGGCGAGGCCGCGTTTCGCGCCGTGCGCCAGGCCGTATCCATTCTCGATCTGCGCTCCCATTCCGGAGTGCATCCCCGCATCGGCGCGGCGGACGTTGTCCCTTTCGTACCAGTACACGGAGTGACCATGGAGGATTGCGTACGCATCGCGCGGCAGACCGGCCGCCGCATCTGGGAAGAGCTGGGCGTTCCGGTATATCTCTACGAAGCGGCCGCAGTGCGCCCCGAGTGCCGGAACCTGGCGCACATCCGCCGCGGCGACGTCCCCGAACCGGATTTCGGTGGGCCCACGCACCATCCGTCCGCCGGCGCCGTGGTCGTCGGCGCGCGCAAGTTCCTGATCGCGTTCAATGTCAACCTGAAGACGCTGGACGTCACGATTGCGCGGCGCATCGCGCGGGCGGTGCGTTTCTCCTCCGGAGGCTTGCCGCACGTCAAAGCGATGGGCGTCTTTCTGGCCTCCCGCAACCTGGCTCAGGTATCCATGAATCTCACCGACTTTGAAGCAACTCCCATCCATGTAGTGCTGGAAGAGGTGCGCCGCCTGGCCGCGCATCATGGCGTCGCGATCGCCGGCACGGAGGTCATCGGCCTGGTTCCGCGGAAAGCACTGGAGATGGTCGCAGCCTGGTACCTGCAGCTCGAGAGCTTTCGGCCCGATATGGTTCTGGAGACACGCCTGGAAGGATAGCCTTAAGCGTGCTGCAACAGCGGACGCAGCTCGCGGACGTTCTTCACTGCTTCCACATTCAGGATTGTCTCGATCAGTTTAGTGCAGCCCGCGCCGCCAAGGACAGGCGTCATCAGTTCGCGAGCTTTGGCGGCTACTTCCTCCCGGCTCATGGGGTTTTCCGCGGTGCCACGGACCGTTTCCACGTGCTCACGCAACAGCATGCCGCTGGTGAGCGTCACCTCCACGATGCCCTCGCGCCGGGGTAACCGGCGTTCCAGTTCTTCATCCTGAATGAGCTTTACCTTAGCTCGCTGCCTCAAGACGGCCGCGTCCTGCATCCGCGCCTTCTCGTGCGCGGATCGAAACGTGACGGTCTTGTCCACGAGCATCACCGCCATTAGGTGCTGGAGACAGATGTCCGGGATTTCGCGGTTGTCGACGACTTTTGCTTCGTCGGTCGCGACGCGCACCGAGACCTGCCGTACCTGATCGGCCTCGAACCGGTGGCGCTTGAGGAGAATATCGAGCGCGTCGAGGGGCGCTTGTATGGGCGCTCCTACCGTCCATTTCTTGAAATTCGTTCGCATTACTTCGTACCGTTCACCGAGTTGCTCCACCAGCAGGGAAGCTTCGTTCTTCGGTCCAAAAGCTTCGAAAAAATTGTCGGCGCCGGAGAGAACATCGTCCACGCCGGTGCCGCCCGCTTGTACCAGGAGTGCGGAGGTAACGCCGGTGCGCGCCGGCATGCCGGCAAAATCGAATGCTTTCTCAACGTGTTCGGTATCGCGCTGCCAGGAAGCCAGCCCGGAAGCCTGCTGTGCGGTATACGAAAGCAACCAGCGCATTTGTTGCTCGTTGAGGCCCGCGGCGCATGCGGCCGCAGCCGCTGAGCCGAATGCGCCCGCCAGAGCATGTGTGCTGCGGTGGCTTTCCACCATGTACTGCAACTTACCCAGCGTAATGGTGACGCGCGGGCCGATGTCGTAGCCCAGCGCGACCGCGCGCAGAAACCGCGTGCCGTCGATACCGAACTTCTCGCCCACAGCGAGCGCGGAAGGTACTACGGAACTGCCCGGATGCGATTGCGAAGGAGGGTGCGTATCGTCCGTTTCATCGGCGTGGGCAAGCATGCCGTTGACAAGCGCCGCTTCGATCGGCCCGCAAAGCACCTCGGAGCCCGCCACGGTCGCGGTCTTGTCTCCCTGGTACGCGCGGGCGAATTTGATGGCGAATTGTCCGGGCGGCAGTTGCGCCCCTGACACCATGGCGGCAACCGTATCCAGGATCGCTTGCCTGGTCTTCTCGACGACCGGCTCCGGCAACGCGCGCGAGTGCGCTTCGGCCATATAGGAACTCAGTTTGGCCATGATCGGGCTCGGCGGCGCCGCTGCCGCGGGGGCGCGACGGGACAGCGAAACTCCCACGCCCACTCCTGCGGCGGCATGCAACAGTTTGCGCCGGGTGAGCACGGGCGCGCGCTTGTCAGTCATGAGTCCGACGATACCGTGAAGGATGGCCGCCGTCAAATGGCTCGGGATAAGATAACTTGGAGTTTCCCTATGCGAACTGCATGTCTTTTGTCAGGGCTCGTCCTCAGCTCTCTTGTATCCGCACAAGACAAGGCTGTGGCCGTCACCGAAATTCCGGGTGTGATCAAACCCGGCGCGCAGTGGACACGCGTGTGGACCGGAACCGACAATGCCGACGGCATCGTGGGCACCGCCGACGGCGGCCTCCTATTCGCGCAGGAACAGCCCAGCCGCGTGCGCAAGCTGGATAGCGCCGGAAAAGTCTCCATTTACCTGGAAGACACTCATGGAGCGGGCGCGCTGGCCATCGACTCCAAGGGCCGTATCCTGGCCGTTGAGCGCACCTGCACCGATCCCGGCAAGCAGCCCGACCGGTGCACCGAACCAACCAAAGTCGGAGTTCTCGCTCCCGATAGGAGAGTCCTCGCCGATAGCTACGAAGGCAAAAGTCTGGGACGCCTCAACGATCTGATGGCCGACAAAAAGGGTGGCGTGTATTTCAACGGGAATGCCACCTATTATGTCGATTCGCATGGGACGGTGAGCCGGATCGGAGAAAACATCCGTACGAACGGAATCATGCTAAGCCGCGACGAGGGAACTTTGTATGTGACGAACGGGCCGACGATCGTGGCCTTCGACGTACAACCGGATGGTTCCGTGAGCAATCAGCACGATTTCGCGAAGCTTGAGGCCGGCGGCGTAGGCGACGGCATGGCCATCGATTCGGCGGGCCGGCTGTACGTCACATCGGCGCCAGGCGTCCAGGTGTTCAGTCCGGAAGGAAAATACCTCGGCCTCATTCCTACGCCCCGCGCCGTCATCAGTGTGGCATTCTCGGGACTTGACAAGAAAACACTGTACGCGGTCGGCAGCGGCGCAGCGGGCCCCGAGGGAGAAGTCACTACGCCGCCCGGTGTGCGGAACAACGCTAAGACGATTTATCGAATTCCGATGGAAGCGCAGGGATTCAAAGGCCGCGCCAAGTGACGATTCAGGCCAGGTGCACAATGCCGCGTTGGATTGCCGCGGTGGCGGCCTGTGTCCGGTCCTGTACGCCCAGCTTGCTGAGAATATTCTTGACGTGATTCTTGACAGTGTGCTCGGCGATATTTAGAGAATAGGCAATCTGCTTATTGGCCAGCCCGCGCACAATCAACTCCAGAACCTGGACTTCGCGCGCGCTCAGATCCGGCCTTGGCATTTGCGCAGCCAGCGCTGCCGCGACACCCGCAGGCAGGTACTTCTGGCCGGCATGCACGGCGCGGATGGCTTTGAGCAACTCATCATGCAACACATCCTTGGTCAGGTACGCCTGGATACCCGCGGCTAATGCCCGGCGGATGTCCTCGTCGCCTCCGTACGTCGTGAGCGCGATCATGCGGGCATTGGGGAATTCCGAGCGGATTGCCGTCGCCGCCTCCACGCCCGACATGATGGGCATGCGCATGTCGAGCAGCGCGACATCGGGCGTGTGCTTGCGATAGAGTTCCACGGCCTGCTGGCCATTGGCGGCTTCCGCTACCACCGTCATGTCGGGCTGCATGTTGACGATCGCGGAAACGCCGACCCGTGCCACCAGATGATCCTCCGCAACCAGGATTCGAATCTTCGCACTCATGGCAATGGCACCGTTACCTCGACTTGGGTCCCCTCCCCCGGATGGCTGGCCAGACGCAGTTCGCCTCCCAGCCGTTCGGCCCGTTCGCGCATTCCGATCAGCCCAAAATGGCCGCCCTGTGCGGAGAAAGCGTCCTGTTGTTCAAAGCCGTGACCGTTGTCGGCGATTCGCAGGTAGAGCTTGCGTGCCTCCAAATGCAGCTTCACCCAGATCTTGCTGGCGCCAGCGTGCTTGAGCACATTGGTAACGGCCTCCTGCGCGATACGCAGCAGGTGCTGCTCCATATCCTCAGGCAGCGACCGGTGGACTCCATCTACATCCACCTCCACCTGCACGCCGGAGCCGGCGCTCCACATTTGGGCCCCGGAATTGAGCGCGGCTGCCAGGTCGCGTCCTTCCAGAACCGAGGCCCGCAGATCCAGCACGGCGCGGCGTGCTTCCGTGAGGCTATGACGCGCCATTTTGCGCGCCAGGTCGAGGAACTGGCGCGCCCGGCTGTTATCGTTGGGCATCGCCATGGACACGGCATCAAGCTGTGAGGCGATTCCGACAAACCCCTGCGCCAGAGTGTCATGGATCTCGCGCGCCAGCCGCGTGCGCTCTTCCAATACCAGCGCGAACCGGTATCGGATCTGCCGCAACCGCAGCTGGTAGATACCCCAGGCCGCGCCCATCACCGCCAGAACGCACAACGCGCGAAACCACGTCGTTTCGTAGAACTGCGGGAGCAGCTCAAACTCGTATGCTTTTTCAGTGGAAGGTCCACCGGGCAACTCGGCGCGGACCAAAAAGCGGTACTTGCCATGACCAAGGCTGTTGTAATTGATGACGCGCCTGTTTCCGGCACGAACCCAATCCGTGTCAAAGCCTTCCAGTTTGTGCCAATACTGGACGCGCTCCGGCCCGCTCAAGTGAATCGCGGTGTAGCGGATTTGAATACGGTCGGTTCCCGGGCCGAGTCGTGCCGGACGCGAAAGATCCACAGCCTCGCCATCCGCCATGGCATCCACCAGATGAATCATGGGAGGTTGCAGCGTATGACGCCGGGCTTGCGGGTCGATCATGGCCAGACCGCGGCTGGTAGGAAACCATAAGCGGCCGTCCGAAGTCCTTCGGCCCCCGCCGGGAATGGGGAAGCCGGGAGCGCATTGAGCGCTCCGCAGACCGTCCGCGACTCCGTAGTTCAGAGGTTCCAGCATACGGATTTTGTGCGCTTCAAAATCGCGAAGCTGCCGCTTGGAAATGCGGCTGATCCCGCGGGTGGTGCTTAACCACAAGGATTCGCCGTCGTCAGCCACATCCGAGATATTGTCGCTCAGCAATCCATCACGGGCCGTGAACGAGGTGAACTTTCCATTGCGATAAGCATTCAGGCCGCCGCCAAACGTGGAGATCCAGAGCGTGCCATCGCGATCCTCGCGCACCGACCTGATTTGGTCGCTGGAGAGCCCGTCCGCTGTAGTGAACTGGCGTTTCTCGTCGCCTTTGAGGCGCCATAGCCCTTTGCCGTAAGTGCCGGCCCATAAAGCGCCGTCGCGCGCCTCGCAGAGCGTTACGAACGCATTGATCAGAAGCGGCCCGCCCGGGATGACAACTTGGACTTTGTTGCCTTCGAGCTTCTCCAGGCCGCCCGGTGCGGCGATCCACACACCGCCTTTGGAATCTTCCAGAGAATCGTAGACCGATTCCCGTTTCAAAGGATCGGGCGGGCGGTAAGTCGTGAACTGCATGCCGTGCATGCGGATCAGCCCATCTCGTGTGCCCAGCAACAGATCGCCGTTCTGGTTGTCGCGGATCGAGAAGACCTCATTGGCGGGGAAACCATCGCGCGGTGTGAAGACCTTGTACCCATCCGCTGAAAACAGCATCAGGCCGCTATCATGAAATCCCACCCAGATTCTGCCGCTGCGATCCTGATACACGGTGGTGGGATCGTCGCTCGGCAGTCCTTCGCTTTTGCTGTAAACGGTAAATATGTCGTCGCTCAGGCGGCTGAGACCGTCATTGGCGCCCACCCACAGATCGCCGTCCCGGTCCTCGAACAGAATGCGCACCTGATCCTGAAACCGGCCTCCAGGTCCGCTCAAGGTCGTGAACCGGTCGCCTTTGAGGCGTGCCAGGCCATTATTCGTACCGGCCCAAACATTCCCATCGCGATCGAGCAGCATTGAGCGCAGGAACAGGTCGGGCAAGCCATCGTGCTCATCGAACTTGCGAAGCCGGCCGTCCGGGAACCGCTCCAGCAATCCTCCCGTGCCGGCGATCCAAAGGTTATCGTGTTCGTCGTCGGCCACGCGGTTGACCGCGTCGCCCGCTAAGGTTGCGCCATCGATCACTGTTACGAATTTGCCAGCCTCCCGCTTCAGTACACCGCCAAATCCGGCAATCCAAAGCGCCTGGTGCCGGTCTTCATAAACTGTGCGGACCGTGTTCAGGGGCAAATCCTTACCGGAAACCATGGTGGTGAACTTCTTGCCATCAAATTGCGCCAGGTCCACGCCCGCCACGGCCCAAACCGTTCCGGCGTGATCCACAAACAGGCTGATGATGTTGTCGTCGGGAAGTCCGTCTTTGGTGGTGTAAGTGTGGAACTGCTTATCGCGGTAGTGGGTGAGCCCGCTGGAGGTGCCGATCCAAAGCGATCCGTCTTTACCCGCTTCCAGCGCCGTGATCGAGTTGGAAGGCAGGTCACCGCGATCTTTGTTGAAGATTACGAAGTCATAGCCATCGAAGCGCGCCAGGCCTTCGTCCGTCCCCAGCCAAAGGTATCCGTCCGTGGTCTGGCTGATCGCGCGAATGGTATCTTGAGGCAGTCCGTGTTCCTGGGTCCACACGGTGCGAGAGTACTGGGTAAGACCTTTGTTGGGGTCCAGAGCCCAACTCGGAACCGCCCCCAGCAGGAAGGCGAATCCCAAACAGGCGAGTGCGCGTAACATCGCAAATCTATTGTATAAGTAACCAGCCCGAGCCTGATGTGCGGGCGTCAGGTCAGCTCTTCGGGTCGAGAATGAAAGTCGGAGCCAGCCCCGCCGCAGAGGAGAAGCCGCGCTTTCCGCTGGAGACCCAGCTGGAACAGCTTTGCACGCGCCCCAGGTAAGCGTGCGGATGCACGTCCACCTGCATTTCGCGAAACTCGAGATGCCCGAAGCTCATGAGTGGAAACACGGAGAGCGCCGGGTTTACCCGTTCCTGCACGACGTACGGCGTGCGCATCGCTTGCTTTAACGCGCGCTCCCACCCGGCGTCATCCATTTCCCAACCTAAATACGTGTGCTGATCGCTGTAGTCGTCGTTTGGTTTCAGAGCCAGCCGGTCGCGGTTGCGGGCGATGAAGTCAGTCAGGTCGATCGTGCGATCCTCATAGGTCGTTTTGGTTTGCGCCACCAGTCGCGTCCAAGGCACGTGTTCGCGAATCGCTTTCCGTTCCGCCGCCGGAAACTTCGAGATCAGACTCTCATCGGTAAGGAGTCCGAACATTGCCTTCTTGTGTCCCAGTTCGGAACGGAAGCTGTTGACCACGCAGACGGTACGGTCGCGGTAGGCCTGCACCAGCGGATGCCCCAGGTCGAAGCGAATCAGAAACTCCTGCACTCCCAGCCGCCGGTATACCAGGTCAATTTCGAAGGAGCCTTTGCGAAGCACGCGGTTGCGATATTCGAGCTGTTCCGGAGAAACGATCTCTACCGCGTAACCTTCGTTTCGAAACTGATCGCGGAACAATTCGTATTCGCTCTGGCCCGATTGATACGCCTGCCGGAACTCGACAATTGCGATGCGCGGCTTGCGCGTTCCTCCAAACTGTTTATATGCCTTCAGCAGGGCCTGTAAAAGGTACTTGCGTCCGCCGACGCGCGTGAACGAGTATTTCTTCCGCAGCTCCTTGATCGGAGGAACATCCCAAAACAGATCGGCCAGCGTGTCCGCAAACCCGGCCCCGGCCGGCGAATCGGCATTGTATTGGACAAACCGTACGTGACCGTTGTTCAGATGCGAGTCTAACCGCGCCGTCACTTCGAAGGACTGATAACCGGGATCGATGGCGGCCAGCATCTTCTCCGCCGGCAGGAGTTCGAGCCTGGCCAGCAGCGAGGGATTGGCTAGCACGATCTGCTCCATGCGGTCGATCGCGGCGATCAGCGCCTCGCCGGTTTTCACGAGATGATCGTATTGCCGCCGTGAGATAAAATGGGGGCGCAGGAAGGGACAAATCAACCTTCCGCCCGCTGAGAGCTTGCTCTCTTCCATTCGCCGGTGCAGTGCCTCGGCCCACGAGAGGTCGCGATACGGGCCCGTCTCTAGCAGTTTGTTATATCTGACAACCGCGTCGTCCAAATAGGACATCTCTTGACTTGCAGACCGTTCTAAAATCGAGTATCCCACACCGCAGCGCAAAACGATAGGTTTACGAGCGGAATTAAGTCCGTAACTTTCAGAAATTGCACGATTTAAGTCGTTTGCAGCCAGTCGCGGGTCTGGCGGCCATCCCCGGCAAGGTAAATGGAACTTGGTTTGCACTTGCCCCGCCCGGGGAGAGTGACCATGTATTTCGGTTCCGCAGCCCAACGCACACTTGTTATTGGGGGAGTTGCAATCGTTGCAGCGGTTGGACTTATTGCTTGGACGCACCGCAGTACGCCCGCTGCCGCGCCTGCGTACGTACCCGGTACTGCCGTGGATTACGCACAACCGGTAGGCAATCCGGGCGCACCGCCGGTCGTGTATAGCGCCTCACCATTCGGATCGAGCCTGGTACCGGAAGCGCCGCCGTCCGAACCGGTGACCGCCGAGCCGGAGACCGCCTATGGATACGAAACGCGAAGCTACCGGCGTAGAGGCTCGGCGGATCGCATAGCTGAGCCCCGCACCCGGGTGTTCGTGAAGAAGCGGCCTTTAAAGCATTCTCTCGAGATCGTCGGAGGAAGCGCCGCTGGCGGAGCGCTAATCGGCGGCTTGGCGGGAGGCGGCAAAGGAGCGGGTATCGGCGCTCTGGTCGGGGGTGCGGGCGGCCTGGTGTACGACCGCCTCACACACAAAAAGAAAGTAGTCGTTACCGAGTAATGACGGTTGACTACCTCGGGTTCGATTCGCGAGCGAGGCGCACCCGGGCAGTCTCCAGCTTTCTGGTGATCTTGGCCATGTCCTCCGGGTCGATATCCGAAGGCGCGCCGCTCTGATAGCGCTTGATGGCCATCTGCCATTGTGCGATGGCCTCTTTGGTCTTGCCCATCTTCAGGTAGAGATCGGCGAGGTGATCGTGAACGGTCGGGTCATCGCCGATCTTCTCGATCGCCTGCAACAGAGGGGGCTCCGCTTCCGTCAACCGGCCTTGCTGGTAATAGGCCCATCCCAGGCTATCCAGGTACGCTCCATTGCCTGGCTCAATTTCCAACGCCTTTTCGATCAGCCGCGCAGCTTCGTCCAGTTTGAGGCCGCGGTTGGCGAGCATATAGCCGAGGTAGTTCATTGCCCCGGAATTCTCCGGGTTCAATGCCAATACTTTGCGAAACTCCGTTTCGGAAGGCTCATACTTCTTCTGGCGTTCATACATCGCGCCCCGCAGAAAGCTGATCGTCTCTTTATCCTGATCGGTGGCAGCCAGCTTTTCGGCTTCGTCCAGGGTCTTCGCTTCGTCCGCGTATCGCTTGGCCTTCTCGTAAATCTGCGCTACTGCCAGCAAAGTTTCCCGGTCGCGTTCGCCCTTTAGCAGCCCGCGGACTTCACTCACGGCTTCGTCGGTTTTTCCCTTCTCCGCCAACAGGGACGCATGGGCCAGCACCACCAGCCGCTCGCTCGGATATTTCTTCACCGCCGCATCCGCTTCTTTTGTGGCGTTGTCGAAATCTTTTGCAGCTCGATAGGTGTCGATGATTTGGACCGCGGCGCGAGCCGCATCTTCCACTACAAGCGACCCGATCTGGCGGAAGGTTTCCACAGCTTGTGGATATTGCCCCGCGTCGCGGTACAGAATACCGAGCTTCTCCAGCAGCGCAGCGTGGCTCCGAGCTTCGGCAGCGGAATAATTGCGGCGCGAGGTCTGCTGCACCAGGTTCTTCAGGCTGGTAATCGCCTGATCTGTTTTACCTTCCGCCTGCAACAGATCGACCTCGGCGTACAACACCTCGATGTTGTCGGGTTGCAGGGTCTTGGCCCGGTTCAATTCTTCGTGCGCCTTCGTGTAGTCGCGCTTGCTCCGATAAATCTCCGCCAAACGCAAATGCAACTCGCCATCGCGTGCATTTTCCCCGGCTAATTGCTGGTAGAGCTTCAGGGCCTCGTCGTTCTGTCCCGAAAAATACAGATCCTGGGCCAGCGCCTTGCGCAGACGCGCGCTGTCGGAATTCTCCAGGGCCCGCCGCAGGACCTGAGCCGCGCTCTTGTAGTCGCGAATCTGCTCGTAAGCGGTAGCCAGGGCGATCAAAGTATTCTCGCTCGGATTCTTGTCGGTAACCGCTTTGAGTTTGTCGATCGCGCGCTGCGTATCTCCCAGATCGGCATATAACATTGCCAGGCCGGTCAGAGCGTCTTCGCTATCCGGATCCGCTTTCAGCGCGTTATTGTACGCTTTCTCCGATTCGACGGAATTGTTCGACACGCGGTAGAGACGTCCCAGCGTGAGCCAGCTTTCCGCGTCCTTCGGGTCTTTTTCTGTAATCTTCTGATACTGCTCGATAGCCCGGCGCAGCATGTCCTGGTTGATCCGGCCTTGCTGCGCGTCTCCGATCATGCGGGTATAGATCCGTCCCAGCATGCGGCGGGCGCCCAGGTTGTCGGGGTTTTTCGCGAGGAGTTCCTCACCCTCGGACACCGCATCGCGGAGCCTGCCGGTTTGAATGTAGAGATCGGTCAGATCTTCGAGGATCACACCGGAGGCCGGGTCCAGCTTGAGTGCCTCCTGATAGTGCTGGATCGCTTTCGCAACGTAGTCGTTGCGCCCTCCTTCGGCGCCCGCGAGCTCCATGTAGAGCCGGCCCATGGCAAAGTTGTAGTATGAGCTAGCCTTGTCAGGCGCCGGTGCGTTGGCGGTCCGGGCGGGCGTCTGCGCCAGACAGATACCGGCCAATCCGCCGACCAGGAGAAGTGCTGTAGCTAAGCGAATCATGCGATCTACTTTCCTTCGACCAGTAGGAGGCCCCGAGGAGGGTCGAAATTCACCTTTCCTATTGTATAACGTTCGCTCCGGTTTCCCGGGCCGAGAGCCGATCATTGAGTAGTCCTTGTCCGCCACACGCACCGGAACGGCCGCTGGTTGCCGTAATTGGTCCCACGGGCTCCGGAAAAAGCGCGCTGGCGCTTGCCATTGCCGAAGAGTTCGATGGCGAAATCGTCAACTGCGATTCGTTGCAGGTATATCGCCACTTCGATATCGGGACCGCCAAACTGCCGCCCGGCGGCCGGCGCGGAATCCCGCACCACCTGATCGACATCGTCAATCCCGATGAGCTATTCACCGCGGGGGCCTATGCCCGGATGGCTCGCGTGGTATTGGACCAGATCTCCACGCGCAGCCTTCTGCCCGTTGTTGTCGGAGGGACCGGCTTCTACTTGCGCGCCCTCCTCGATGGTTTATTCGAAGGGCCAGTCCGGGATCAGCGCTTGCGGGACCGCCTGGTGGGACGCGAGCAGCGCCGGCCCGGCAGTCTTCACCGCCTTCTCACCCGGTTCGACCGGACCGCCGCGCAGAAGATTCATCCTCATGATCTGCCAAAAGTGACACGCGCGCTCGAGGTGTGTCTGCTATCCCGCCGTCCTGTCAGCGAGTTGTTCCGGAGCGGCCGCAATTCCCTGCGCGGCTTCCGAACTCTGAAGATCGGGCTCATGCCGGACCGCGACCAACTTTACGAACATCTCGACGAGCGCTGCCGTGAAATGTTTGCAGGCGGCCTCATGGAAGAGGTGCGGCTCATCTTACGTTTGGGATTTCCGGAAACATGCAAGCCCTTCGAATCTCACGGATATAAACAGGGGCTGCAGTTGTTGCACGGGGAACTCACTCCCAGCGAAGCACTGAACTACGCCCAGCGCAACACGCGGCGCTATGCCAAGCGCCAGATCACGTGGTTCCGCCGCGAAACCGGCGTGGTGTGGATCAAGCAGTTCGGTGAAGACCCGCAAGCGCGCGAGATGGCTTTTTCGACAATCCGTAGTTTCTTTACAAGTCCACTCCAAAATACTTCGGAACGTTTCTGAGACTCGTTCGTATCATCTGATGGATTCGAGATCTTGAAACAATTCAGAAAAAAAATAAATCGAGGGTGCAATCACATGACGAAGAAACTGCTGTTTGCGTTTGCTGTGGCGGGTCTGGCAATCGCCAGCGCCAAATCATATTCCGTTGATTTGTTTCAAACCGCGTATCTTGGAAATACAGAACTGGCGCCGGGACATTACAGCGTCGACGTCACCGATCAGAAGGCGGTCATCCGCAACGGCAAGGTACACGGGGAGGCGCCGGTCAAGATGGAGAGCGCCGAAACGAAATACAACACCACCGCGGTCCGATACACCAACGGCGATGGCAAGATGCACATTCAGGAAATACACATCGGTGGGAGCAAGACCAAACTCGTCTTCACCGAGTAACTGGCAGTGACGCCGGCGGCTATTCTGCCGCCGGCGCTACACTAAAGACTGCATGCACCGGTACCTCGCCGTATGGGCGCTTCTGGCCGGCGGTCTTCACGCCGAAACCGTACTGGTTCTGCCCTTTTTCAATCACTCCAAGTCTCAAGGATTGGACTGGATCGGCGAGAGCATCTCCGAGGCGGTCCACGACGCGCTTACTTCCGAGGGCTTGTTAGTGCTTGACCGGGAGGACCGTCTGGAAGTCTATCGCCGCCTCTCATTGCGGCCGGGAGCGGAGTTCACGCGCGCCTCGGTGATGAAGATCGGGCAGACGCTGGACGCCGGAGCGGTAATTTACGGCTCTTTCGATGTGCTGGCGCCGGAATCCAGCAAGGACCAGTCCAAAGGCAATCTGCGGATTACGGCGCGCATTATCGATCTCAAACGGCTGCGCCAGGGCCCCGGGTTTTCCGAACTGGGCGCGATCGAGGACCTCGCCAAGCTGGAAGTCCATTTAAGCTGGCAGGCGCTCAGCTTTCTCGATCCGCAAGCGCAGCGCGACGAGCAGCAATTCACGCGCGCTCGTGCGCCGATCCGGTTGGATGCCGCGGAGAGTTATGTGCGCGGACTGCTGGCGCCAACTCCCGAGCAGCGGCACCGCTTCTTCACGCAGGCCGCGCGTCTCGATGAGCATTACTCGCAACCCTGTTTTCAATTGGGCAAGGCGGCGTGGGCGAACAAGGAATATCAAGTGGCCGCGGGATGGCTCGCCCGCGTCGGCCGCTCCGACCCGCATTACCTGGAGTCCCAATTTCTTCTGGGACTGTGCCGCTATCACACTGGTGATTTTGCGGGCGCCGAGCAATCGTTTCAACTGGTGGCGGTTTCCGTTCCCCTGAACGAAGTGCTCAACGATCTCGGCGCGGCAGAGGCCCGGCGCAACAATGCCGCGGGGGCCGTCGCCAATTTTCAAAAAGCCATCGAGGGCGACAGCTCCGATCCCGACTACCACTTCAACCTTGGCTATACGCTTTGGAGGGCGGGCCGTTTCGACGAAGCGCTCGCCAGCCTGCGCGCGACGGCCCAGCGCAATCCCAGCGACAACGAGGCGACCATCTTAATTGGACGGGCCCTCAGACGCGATGGACCGCGTCCCGGCGAGTCCCGCTTCGAAGGCCGCGAGCGCCTAAAGAATAATTACGAGGAGACTGCCTACCGGCAGCTCCAGGCGGAATTGCAAGCGAAGAAGTAAGAGAAAAGCGGGTCCTCACCAATCACGACAGCGTGGTCGGGAGGTCCTTGCAGAGTTTGACGACTGCCGGACGGCAACGTCCGTCGCAATTTGATGTGCTGCCTTTTTGGGAAAGCTGGTGGAAACCAAAGGTGGCAAAGATCCGAAGTGACCGAACCGTATTCGTGCGGTTCGGCCAGTGGCGTCGCACGAGGCACTGCGCGTGATGTGGACCATTGCATCTGGAGTACAAACGATCATAGTTGCGCTGCCTGGGCGTATCGAAGGGGCGGGCCTGTGTGCTACCGTTGAGAGGGATCGCAGAAGCCGCCGCACGTGCGATGTGTGGGTCTTAGATCACAGAGAGGTCTCCTTGAAAGAAACCGGTACAGTAAAGTGGTTCAACGCCGCCAAAGGATTTGGTTTTATACAGCGTGAGAACGGCGAAGACGTCTTCGTCCATTTTTCAGCTATTCAGGCAAACGGTTATAAGTCCCTGGACGAGGGCGCCCGAGTATCGTTCGTCGTGAAGAAAGGACCAAAGGGTCTCCAAGCTGACGAAGTCGAACTAGCATAGCCTTGCATCCCAGCCAGCTACCTAGGACCGTGGTCAGGTAGCGAACCGAGCCCAAAATGGGTCTGGCTCATTTTTCGATCGACATATCCGAGGCTCTGCATTTGGAGCTTCTTCTAAAGAGCCATTTGGGGGCTAATTGAATGCGACGGCTTTCAACCCGGATCGGCGGCCACTGGCTGGTACTGACGCATCTGAACGACTGTAAATGGCGTCTCCAAGTTTGGGGCGCGACGCCGCTCGAAGCGGAAGTTACAGCCGAGAACGAAACAGATGCAAAGAACACGGCAATCGCCGCGACCATTGAGCGTCTTCGCATCGTACGTTTCTGTCGGGCTCCAAGGTGGAATGCTGTGGTTACGAGATACTGGGACAGTCGTGGGCGAGAGACGAAAGGCCTGGGGAGCCCAGGGTGACAGGTAGAATTCGTCTACGTGATTCAGATCCCGTTTAGCCGTCAAAACGATAGTGGCCGTGTCGCGGCTCGTGAATTTCAATGGGAGATATATTTCATGGCGGAAGTGAGGCTTCAAGAGGGCGAAACTTTAGAAAACGCCCTGCGCAGGTTCAAGCGGAAGGTCTTGCAAGAGGACATCATCAGAGAAGTAAAACGTCACGCATTCTATTTGAAGCCCGGTCAGAAGCGCCGGGTCAAGCAGGCGCTAGCCCGGAAGCGAAACCGCAAGAAATTGCGCCGCGACGCTGAGTGACCCAGCTAGGCTCGTGTCCCGCTTCAGAAATAGAACCTCGCCTGAAGCTGTATGGTGCGCATCGGCATTGCGCCGGTGGCCGCGCCGAAGCCGGCCGTGGCGGGCGTCAACCGCGCCGGGTTCAAACTGCCGTCGGCGGCGAACTGATTGTTCATGATCGTGGTCGGACTAGCGGGGCTGGCCAGAACCATGTTGGCCTGGAATGCGTTGATGATCACGTTATTGAACACGTTGTAGGCATCGCCGCGGATTTGCAGCCGCCGCGTTTCCGACCCCAGCCGGAAGTAGCGGCTGATGGATAGATTCATTTGATGGTCGAAGCATCCGCGCAGTAAGGCCGATCCGGACTCGTCGCCGATGCTGTTGTATCCCGGTCCCGCGAACGCGGCCGTCTTGAATTCCTTGTAGGGATTGCCGGAGCAACCCGAGCCCGGGTCCCCCACGAGGCGAATGCGCCCCGCATATGACGGCGAGCCCGTGATGTTTACGTTCGCACCGCCGCTGTTATAGGTATAGTTGGCGTCATAGGCGGGCCCCGTTCCGGCGGTAAACGTGCCCGATACTTGCCAACGGCTCGCCAGCAGGGATACGGCCTTGCGGCTCGCGTGGACGTCGGGAACCTGGTACACGCCGAAAATCTTGAGCACATGGCGCCGCGTGCCATTGTCGTGGAGCACGGAATCGAGTTGGGGCTGCACGCTGGACCACTGCAATGTGCCGTCCGCCAGGTGGTCGAAATGCGGCGGCGACAGCATGTTGCCTACGTTCCGCAAGCCGAGCGTGTAGTTTCCGCCGAGTGTGATCCCGTTCTTGTATGGCCGGCTGAAGGTGACCTGGATCGAGTCGTAGCGGTTATGGGCATAGGGCCAGGACGCGGTGATCGAACCCAGGCCGCGATATGGGCGCAGCAGATCCGTCGAGAGTGAGGTTGCGCTCGGCACGGAGCTCGATCCGAGCGTCGGGTCCTGGTTCTTCGCGAGGTACGCCGTGCCGAGGTCCGGAGCATTTTCGTCAATCGGGAGCTGTCCGGTCGGCGTCCCCACCGTCCCGTATTCGACGGTGTTGTAATTGTAAATCCCCACCCAGGAGACATCGAGCGAGGAATTCCATGGCAACAGCATCTGCGTCCCCAGGTTCCACTGCAGCGAGGACGGAAGGTCTGCATTATAGTGAAACAGCGTCAGATTAGGCGGGGCCTGGTACTTGGCCGCGGCGCCCGAGGCGACCTGCTGCAAGCTCGAATAATACACGGTGATCTGCTGCGCAAAGGGCGGATTGCCGAGTTGGCCGAAGGTCGCATCGCCTTGCGGCCGGTCCACGAACATGCCCACACCGGCACGAATCACAAACTTCTGTGAGCGCAGGGGCGAGTAGGCGAACCCGATGCGCGGGTTGACGACGAGCCACGGTTCCGTGTAGTTTGCCTGGTCGATGCCCTTACCAGCCACGCGGATCCCGTTCAGAGGATTGCCGGAGCCCGGCACGATGTAGCCGATCAGCGGCGCCGAGCCCGGCCCGAGCGAAGCGCCCGTGAGCGGGTTGATGGCCACGCGGCTAATGCCGGGACAGGCACTGCCGGCAGCCACGCTGACGCCACAGCCCGGCTGGAACAGGGAGGGCGCATCGCTCGCTTTCCACAGCTCGGGAAAAAAGTTCGCTTCCTGTCCCCTGGTGTCGTACTGCTGGCCGTTGTGCACGAAGCGGGCGCCCAAATCGAGCGTCAGCTTCGGACTGACCTTCCAGTTGTCCTGCAGGTAGAAGTCCCGGTTGTGGTAAACGAATCTGCCCTCCATCTGCTTGGGGCCCTGCTGCGCGTAAGAGTTGAACAAACCCAGCGCCGCGTTCGCATACCCGAACCCCGTATCCAGCGGGTTATTGCTGTTATTGCCCCAATCGATCACCCCCTCGATCGGGAGCGTGCCGGTGGTTTGCGTGCCGAGGTTCTGAATCTTAACGCTGTTCTGCATCTGGAAACCGGCCTTGATGGTATGAGTGCGCCAGACCTTTGTCAATGAGAGGGCGGCATCGATCGTATAGTTCCAATCGAGGAATCCGGGATAAGCGATGCTGGGTGGCGCGTTGGCTATGCGGCTGCCCCACCTGTATTGCGGCTGGAGCAGAGCCACGCCGTTCTTGTACCAGGGCGCATTCATGGCTTTCAGGACTGTGTCCTGGTAGGATCCCTGGAGGATCTTCAGAGAGTCCGGGAACAGCTCCGGGTAATCGCAGAGCGCGCTGCTCACCAGGCACCGGTTCCCCCAAGCCGTATCCGGCACGAACCCGAATCCATCGGTAATGGTGGTGCCGATCGTCCCTTCGAGAACGGTCGTGGGATTCATGACGTAAGTCACGGTCGTGGAAAACACCGGCCGGCCTGGGAACTGGAGCAGGGTGTCGTTAAAACCGGGAATGGTGCCGTACCTCGGGTTGATGGACGCGTTCTGGCCGACGTACTTGGCGAAGAACCGCAGGTTATCCGACGAAACATAATCCACGCGCGCCGTCTGTTGATAAGTTGTCGCCGTGAGCTCCGGCGCCACTGTCTTCAGGTTGTAATTAATGCCTTGAATGTTGGGCTGCGGGTACATGTTCAGGATCGCCATGCCCAAAGGATAGAGCCGCGACTGCGGAATCTTGCCCAGGACACCGCCATCCTGAAAGCAGCCGGCGTGGTTGGCCGCCGTGCAGGGCTGGCCCGACGACGGGTCGGCAATGAGGTTGAAGCGGGCACCGGTGTTATCGGTTGTCTGCGAAAAATCACCTTGCCGTTCGGCCAGGCTTGGAACACGGATGTAGTTCACCGCGCCCCCTGTGGTCGTAGGCGAAATCTGCTCGGCAATGAAGAAGAACAGCTTGCGGCCTTCCCGGTTGGGGTGACCGACGGGCCCGCCCAGCGAGAAGCCATACCACCTCACGTTATTCATCGTCTTGGGAACGTTGTTATGCGTGTTCACCCACGAGTTAGTCGCCCAGTTCGAGCGTTGCTCGATGTCGTACAACGTACCGTGAAACTGATTCGTGCCGCTCTTGGTGATACCGACTATCTGTAAACCGCTGGAGCGGCCGTACTCGGCGGAATAGGCGCTGGCGAGCACTTTCACCTCGGCAACGGCATCGTAGTTCAAAGATATTCCGGCCTGGTTGCCTCCGCTGTCCACCGTGGTGAGGCCATCCAGGACCCAATTCGTTCTGGCAGTGGATTGGTTGGTGCCGTTTGGGATGATGGTGTCCAGGCGGCTCGGGGAGGCCGTGATGCCCTCTGCATTGACGCCGGGCGCCAATAAAGCAGCCTGAGCGAAAAAGGTGCCTGATGCGAATGTCGGAACCTGCCGGACCGCGGTCTCAGTGACCGTCGAGGCACGGTCTCCGGTTTGCGCCTGGAGCAGCACCGCCTGAGCGGTAACCTCGATCGAGGTATCGGTGCCGCCGACCTCGAGGGTGATCGTGCCAAGAGCCACGCGGTCGCCCGGAACCACAAGCACCCCCGTCCGTTGCGCTTTCCTGAACCCCGACACCGTTATATTGACGGTGTAGGTGTCGCCAGGTATGTTCGTAATGATGAAATCCCCCGTGGCGCCAGACTTCGTCTGGAATGTCGTGCCGCGGGTCTCACTGACGACGTCGACCGTAGCGCCTGGAATGACGGCGCCGGACCTATCCACCACGGTGCCGGTCACGGTCGAGGTGTTTTGCGCAGCGGCAATCCATGCGTACGCCAACGCAAGCATCGCTAATTTGGCTCCTCTAGTGAGGATTGCCGGGGCGGCGATCGCGTCTGCCTTCGTCTGTTTCCTGCGCTTCGTCATTGTGGCCTCCCACCCGCGGCAGCAAACCGCTTAGCGAAGACTTCGACTCCTGGATGCAATCACTAACGTGCCGCTGGTTTCCGAAATCCTATCGCCAATCAGTTTCGGAGTCAAGGGTGTTTAATGCTGGATTCGCAAATCGAGAGATGCTACACTCAGCGGCAACGGTGCCTTGCGGCGACCGGCGGATCGGCATCTTCTGACGGCGCGGCTCCGGCAAACGGGATCTCCACGTAGCCGCAGGGAAGTTCCGGATGTGCCCTGAAAGGAGGCGCAATGTCGCATTCGAATTCCGAAAACGGCTCCATCC
>PSRJ01000356.1 GCA_003175985.1 Terriglobia bacterium | reverse complement strand
ACGTGTTTGGCACGACTTCCTCGTTAGATTTCCCCATGGTGAAACCGTTACAGGCAGCATTTGGCGGTGGCCCGGCCGATGCGATTCTGGCACGTCTGGATGCATCCGGTTCACAATTAACCTTCTCGACCTACTTGGGGGGCAGCGGAGAGGATTACGGCAACGGCGTCGCCGTCGACCGCTTGGGCCGCGTCTACCTCGCGGGCACTACTAACTCTACAAATTTCCCGATCAAGAATGCTATCCAGCCAGTCTTCCGCGGCGTGTATGACGGCTTCGTTGCCAAACTGAACGTCACCGCATCGGCCCTCGATTATTCCACATACTTGGGTGGCAGCGGCGACGACGAAGTTTGGGCGATGTCCGTCGATCAGCCCGACCGGCCCTGGATCATCGGAACAACGACATCGGCTGACTTTCCTCTGACAACTGACGCGCTACAGTCCATCGCGGGTGGCGGACTTGACGGGTTTATTACAGAGCTGAATTTGGCCGGCACGGCGCTCAAATTTTCCACGTATTTCGGCGGCAGCAACGACGACTACATGGAAGGAATCTTTTTGGACCATAACGGCGGGATTTATCTGACCGGCACTACTCTTTCGAGTAACTTCCCCACAAAGAATGCCCTGCAGCCCGCCCTTGGCGGGAGTTCAGACGCCTTCGTTATGAAGATCGCAGAACGCTGATATGAGCGGAGAAGGCGTTCGGAACTGGTCCTGGTGGCAGCAATCTAACGGCCGGCGGTGATTAGCGCTTTCTTCCCACATCCGGCCTCGGATCAGGGACGAAACCGTCGCGGTTGGGCATCTTTACTTTCGGAAGAGTCTTCGCATCCATCGCTTGATTGGCGGGGATGATGCCGTTCAGGTTCAGGAGATACGCTACCAGCGCGTAGACTTCAGGCGGCTTCAAGGCGCCCGGCTGGTCGAAAGGCATCGCGCGGTTGATATAGTCCCAGACCGTCGTGGCGTAGGGCCAGAAACTGCCTACCGTTTTGAGAGGCTTCGCGGTGGCGAGTGTCCCTTGCCCGCCTACCAAGACGGGGCCGACGCCTCCCTGGGCTTTATCACCGTGGCACCGGGCACAGCGCGCTGCGAACAACTCCTGTCCGGCGGCGGCTGTACCGGAACCTTCGGGCAGGCCTGTGCCGTCAGGCGCGATCGCTGTGCCCAACCCGCGGATCTCGTCCAGTGTGGCGGGGCGGCCTACTCCATATTTCGCGGGTTGCGCCGGGAGCAGGGCGGCGCAACAGAGGAACAGGCTAAACCTCCACATTGGTCACCATCCCCGCGGCATGCACCTTCCAGAGCTTGATGCCGTTGTAGTGATAGCCGGAATTGACGCCGCGCACTTCGATCAGGGCTTCGCGCGTGGGCTGCACATAGCCGGTCTCGTCGATCGCGCGTGAGCCAATCACGGCGTCGCGGCCTTCAAAGAGCCACGGCAGGCGAAAACGGGTGAACGCAATCGGAAGACGCGGCTCCTGGAGACGCGCCTGGGTCCAAGTGGCGCCTCCATCGGTCGTAATTTCTACGCGTTCGACGCGTCCGTGGCCGGACCATGCGAGGCCGGTCAGTTCATAAACGCCCGGCCCCGGCAGCGTCTGGCCGCCGGAAGGAAACGTAATCACCGACTTGGCTTCCATGTCGTAAGTGAAAATACGCGCCTTGCCATTGGGCATCAGGTCGGTATACTTGGCGGTCTCGTCACGAGCCATATAGGCCTGATCGGTCAGCTTGAGGCTGTGCAGCCACTTCACATTGGTGTTGCCTTCCCAGCCGGGGATGATCAGGCGCAGAGGGTACCCTTGCGCGGGGCGGATGGCTTCACCGTTCTGCCCATAGGCCAGCAGGATATCGTCCATAGCTTTCGCCAGCGGGATGCTGCGCTCCATACGGCAGGCATCGGCGCCCTCGGCAATCACCCAGGCCGCTCCCGGTTTGACACCAGCTTCTTGAAGAACTAGCGACAGCGGAACTCCCGTCCACTCGCTGCAACTGACCAGGCCATGGCTGCGCTGCACGTCGGCGCCGGTTTTCGCGGCCCACTCCGAACCGCTGTTGCCGCCGCATTCGAGCACCAGAGTGCGTGTCACCGAAGGCAGGCGGCGAATCTCGGCCATAGTCAGAGAGAGCGGCCGTTCTACCATGCCGTGAATGATGAGGCGGTGCTGTACGGGATCGATGGTGGGGATGCCCGCGTGATGGCGCTCGTAATGGAGTGAGGAAGGAGTGAGCGTGCCGACGGAATCGGCGAGAGGAGTAAAACTCGAGCCGGTTTCGGGCGTTTTGGAATCGCGCGTCCAGCGGATGGCTTTTTCAAACGGCGAGCGTTCGCCATAAGGGCCGAGCGGGATGCCGAGTTTGCTCGTGGCCTCCTGCGCGGCCAACTCTCGCTTTGCCAGCAGCCCACCGGTGACGGCGGCGCCGAGGCGGAACATCTGGCGCCGGCTCGATTTTGCCGAGTCTTTCATGGAGCACCTCGCCGAAATTGTACTCCAGCGGGGAAGAGGATAACAGGGCCGCCGCCGCTTACGGTTGCGGTTCGGCTCTCTTCATTGCGAACGGAGTGCTACGGACGATGCCGGCGACCAGCGAGGTGAATCGGTAATTGTCGCGCGCCGCGTCCTGCGCGATGGATCGCACCACCGGCATGTCGTAGTATTCCAGGCCGCGCCCGAGCGCGTAGGTGAGCAGCTTCTCGGTCATGGTCTCGACGAATTGTTCGGGGTGAGCCAGGATGGCATTTCGCAAAGCGGCGGGTCCATCCACTTTGCTGCCGTCGGCAAGCTGGCCGGAGGCGTCTACTACCCCGCCAGGTTCTCTGGTGCGCCATTGGCCGATGGCATCGAAATTCTCCAGGGCGAAGCCGAGCGGATCCATTATGCGGTGGCAACTCGCGCAGGCGGCATTCTTGCGGTGTTCCTCAAGGATGGCGCGCAGTGGCAGCGGCTTGGAACCTTCGCTGTTTTCTTTTAGCGGCGGCACATTGGGGGGCGGGGCCGGCGGGGGCGTTCCCAGAATGTTCTCCAGAATCCATTTGCCGCGCAGCACGGGAGAGGTGCGGTTCGGATAGGAGGTTACCGTGAGAATGCTTCCCTGCCCCAGCACGCCGCGGCGGTTCTCATCGCTGATCTTCACCCGGCGGAACTGACTGCCGTAAACGTTGGGGACTCCGTAATGCTCGGCCAGGCGCTGGTTGACGAACGTATAGTCGGCGGTGAGCAGGTCAAGCACACTGCGGTCTTCGCGCATGATGCTGGCGAAGAAGAGCTCGGTCTCGCGGCGGAAAGACTGGCGCAGGTTGTCGTCAAAATCGGGAAAGGTGTCGCGATCGGGAATCGCGCTCTGCAGGTTGCGCAGGAACAGCCACTGACCGGCGAAGTTGGTGACCAGGGCGTCAGCGCGCGGGTCGGCCAACATGCGCTTCACTTGCCGCTCGATGGCCGCAGGATCATGCAGTTTGCCCTGAGCGGCCACCTCCAGGAGTGGATCGTCGGGGATACTACTCCAGAGGAAGAACGAGAGGCGTGAGGCGAGGTCCAGATCGCTGACCGGATGGATCGCGCCAGGGCCGGCACCCGGCTGATCGGCTTCGTAGCGAAACAGAAATTTCGGGTCGGCCAGGATAAGACGGAGCGCGGTTTCGATTCCCGCTTCGAAGCTGCCTTTCTTGCGGCCCTCCTCGTAAAAGCCGAGGAGCAGATCGACATCCTTCCGCGAGGGAGGCCGGCGATATGCGCGTGGCGCAAGAGTTGTAAGAATCTTGCGGGCGCAGGTCAGCTCTTCGGTGGCCGCGCTGGGGCGGCAGGAGAAGATACGGCGGCGGCTCGGAGTTTCGCCCGGACCAGTGGCTTTGAACGGTCCCGTGATATCGACATAGTCGATTAGGGGAATGCCGTTCATGTTTTGCAAATCGAGATCGCGGGTAAAGGGCTGTAAAGGCTCAACGGATTCGGCGGAGTTCTTGCGCAGAAAAGTGACCACCACAGTGCGCCGGCCCGCCTTGACCGGGATGCGGGCCTTCAGCCGCGCATCGAGCGCATCGCCGGCAACGCCGAGATTGGCGTCCATCATTTTGTTGTCTTCTTCGCCGCCGACCGGGGCACGGAAAATGCGCACTCCATCCACGCTGATTTCAAGTTGGTGCGGCCATTCCAGACCGGTGATGTAGCCCACGATATTGCGCAACAGCTTGACGCTGAAATCGTACTCGGCATCAAGCGGAAAATTGTGGTGAATGAGAAGGCCACCGCGCGTGCCAAGGGGAAGACCTTCGATGTGATCCTCCTGAGCGAGGTCGGGCGGAACACGGTAGATCTCGCTGACGGGAGTAAGGGACGGATCGCCCACGGCCAGGCTGCTGATCTGACGCGAGGCCGTGAGGTATTGCTCCAGCAGCGACGGGGAAACTTTGAGAACGTCGGCAATGTTATCGAAGCCGTTGGCTTCGTCATCGGCGGGGAGAAGCGACGCAATATCCACGTTCAGGTCAAGCAGGTCGCGGATCGCGTTGGCGTATTCCGAGCGGTTGAGCCGGTGCAGCGGCGCGCGGCCTGGATTCGGATTCGCGGCGGCGTCCCGCGCGAGAGATGTCTCGAGATAAGAAAGGAAGCTGTCGAGCGCGGGCGTATCCGGACGAGGCAGGCCGGGCGGCGGCATCATTCCCCCGCGCAGCTTGCGAATCACTTTTTCCCAGACCTCGGCGTGGCCAGCCGTCTGATCGACGTCCATTTTGTCGAGCAGCAGGTCGGCGGTCCGGGCGCGCTGGTTGTGGCAGGTCACGCAGTATTGGTCCAGAAGTTTGCGCGGCGGGGAAGGGGCAGGCGGCTGCGGGCGGACCACGGGGACCAGACCCGTTGAGACGATTGCGACGACGATCGGGAAGCTCCCGCGCGCCAGGCTTTTGCGCATTCAAGCTCATCATAACGCGGGCTCAAAACGCCGACGCATGGCTCAAGCGGGCTACTAACGTACAATGGACGTTGCGGCGTGTGGAAGGTGGTCTCCATTACGGCAGTGGTGGCACTGCTGGGGCTTTGGGCGGCCGTGAGTAGGCGCCGGTAGACGATGCATCTGGAACTCGAACAAGCGCTTCTCAACGTGCTGCTGTTATGGATTCTCACGGCGCCGCATGAATTCGCCCACGCCTGGGTGGCTACGCGCCTGGGTGACGATACGCCGCGGCGGGAAGGCCGCGTGACGTTATATCCGCTCGCTCACGTCGACTGGCTGGGGACGGCGATTCTGCCGTTTGTTACGTCCCTTCTCGGCGGTGGTTTCCTCGGATGGGGCAAGCCAGTGCGAACAGAAACGGCGAAATTACGAGGCGGATTGAACGGCTTGGCGCTCGTCGCTCTGGCCGGCCCTTTCAGCAATGTGATTCTGGCGGTGATCATGGCGATTGCGGCGGTGTTCTCCGTCCACACAGTGCCTTCGCTGTCGGGATTCGCGCAACGCGGCGTGTATTTGAGTCTCTACCTGGCCATTTTCAATCTGCTTCCAGTACCGCCGCTGGATGGCTCCAAACTGCTCCTCGCGGCGCGTATCCCGATGGTGGTTTACATCGAACTGGCAAGATTCGGTTTCTTGCTGCTGATTGTAGCTGTGTCCGTGTCGGATTTTGGGCGTTGGATGAGCGAGTGGAGCTACCTGGGCGCGCGGGCAATTTTTGCAATGCTCCGCTGACGGACAATGCCGACTATAATCGAAATGATTTCCAGTCAATTCTGAGGAGAACAAGATGGCGGATTATGCACATCCCGAAGTCCTGGTAAGCACCGAGTGGGTGGCTGGCCATGCAAACGATCCCTACGTTCGGATCGCGGAAGTGGACGTCGATACCAAGGCGTTTGACGAAGGCCACGTGCCCGGCGCGATCGGTTGGGCGTGGAATACTCAGCTCTGCGATACGCTGCGCCGCGACATTCTGTCGCAGGAACAATTCGAAGAACTGATGTCTTCTTCGGGAGTCACTCCCGATTCCACACTGGTGATCTACGGCGACAACAACAACTGGTTCGCGGCCTGGGCATTGTGGCAGGCAAAGATCTACGGGCACAAAGACGTCCGGCTGATGAACGGGGGCCGCAAGAAGTGGCTGGCGGAAGGGCGTGAGCTTTCCCCATCGGCGCCGCAGATCCAGCCAACCCGGTATCAGGCCAAGAAGGCAGATCTCTCTTTGCGGGCATTTCTGCCGCAGGTGCAGGAGGCCTCGTCGAAGCGACTGGCGTCGCTGGTGGATGTACGCAGCCCGCAGGAATTTACGGGCGAGATCCTGGCGCCTCCCGGGTTGCCGGAGACCTGCCAGCGCGGCGGACACGTGCCGGGTGCCCGGAGCATCCCGTGGGGCAAGGCCTGCAACGAGGACGGCACGTTCAAATCGGCGGACGAACTGCGCGCCCTGTACGGCGGCGAAGGAGTCGACGGATCGAAACCCGTGATTGCATATTGCCGGATCGGCGAACGTTCCAGCCATACCTGGTTCGTGTTGAAGTACCTGCTCGGCTTCGACAAAGTGACCAACTATGACGGCTCGTGGACGGAATGGGGCAACCTGGTGGGCGTTCCGGTAGAACGAGGCGCCGCAGCCAGCGCAAAGGGATAATCGCGATGAACGCCGAGCAGTATCAGGAAAGGCAACTGGAACTAGCAGGCTGGCCCGTGAACCTGACCAGTTACCGGATCGGCGAAGAGTGGCACTGCAAAGCGGACAACGTTTCACCGGGAGCGGGCTTGTGCCGCACCACGGGGACCACTCGCGAGGAAGCCGAGCAAAAGGCCATAGAGCGGGCGACCGAGCTGCTAAGCCGAACGCGGCGCAGAGAAGTATAGACCCGGAAAACGCCGCACGCCTTGGCTCGCGCCCTACGGCTGGCGAACGAAGCCGTGGGCCGAGAAACCGGGAACAGAGTATGCGCCGGTGACTGTTCCGGTCTCGTTGATGCTGTTGGCGACCGTGTTAGTGCTGCCCGGAGGATCGAATGAAGTGATGGTTCCTCCGGAATCCCTCACGTAGCCGTGGTTCCCCATCGCGTTGACGTCGCCATATTCGCCGGTGACCGCGCCCGCATTATTGATGCTCCAGGCTAGCGTGCCGTCGCTGCCGCTGGGATCGAAAGCTATAATCGCACCCTGCGGCGTCCGCACGAAAGCATGGACCATCCCGGAAGTATCCCAGTACCGGCCGGCGACGCCCCCCGCGCGATTGATGCTGTTCACTTCGGTGCCAATGCTTCCCGGAACATCGATTCTGGTGATGGCGCCCTGCGGAGTGCGCACAAAGCCGTGGTGTATCGAATAGAGGTCGATATAGTACCCTGCGATCGCACCCATGCCGTTAATCCCATGGGGCACGGTATAGGGAGCGCTACCGGTAGGATCGAATGCGGTCATGGTTCCGTCCGCGCCCCGCACAAATCCGTGGACACCGGTGGCGTCCGAATAGAAACCCGCGACGGAGCCGGTATCGTTGATAGTCGAGGCCTGGGTATCTTTGCTGCCCGGCACTTCAAACGAGACAATGTTGCCCTGTGCGTCGCGGACAAAGCCGTGGCCGATCGAGTTGGCATCGTAGTAGGAGCCGGCAATTACTCCGAGGTCGTTAATACTGAAAGCGCGAGTGCAAAATAGCGCGCCCGGCGGGTCGACCGTAGTGATAATGCCGCGCGCATCGCGCGCAAATGCGTGGATCCGCCCACCGGTATCCTGGAACCACCCTGCGATGGCGCCGAAACGGTTGATGCCAACCGGGCTGGTGTAGACGCTGTCCGCTGGATCGAAAGTGGCATAAACGGTCTGGGCGGAGACCCGCCCACAGAACACGCCGAAACTTAGGATGGCGCCGGTCGCGAAACGGCTGCGAAGTCTCCCACGGAATTGTAGGGTGAGGGGGGCCGCCATATCGAATCCTTCCAGAGCTGAAATCCACCAGCCCGGCAGGTGGAGAAAAACGGCGGGAAGAAAAGGCAGTGGCAGCTCAAGTTTCTCATGCGTTCTATACGTAATCAATGGAGAAGTAAAGTACCTTCTTACAGCGAGTATGCTAACGTACAGTCACTGCGCCGCTCGACGTCAGTTTGGCCCGCAGATACGCCGGGACATTCCAGTTCGGGTCAAACCTACCTTCGGCAACCACGTTCGCCAGCGAGCTCTTGAACACTATGAAATCGCCGAAAGTACTTAATTCTGCGAAGGTTACTGGTGTGTAGCGGTCAGTCTGGCGGCTCGCTTCATCGAAACCGGTCCACCACGGCAGACCGGAGCTGACCAGTGCGTAGTGATTGCCTAAGTCTGCAACAAACAGGAGACCGTAGTCCGCGGCGCCCGGCTCAAGCGCCAGCGGCAACCGGCCGACGAAGCGGGCGATGAGCGAGTTAGTCTGGCTCGTTCCGAAGAGAACCAAATCGCTTGTGTCCAAATCCTGCTGAGTGACTGCGGAATCCGCCTTCACCGGAAATGAGATGAGGTTGTCCCAGTGGGCCGCGCTCTCGGCTTGCGCGCGCCGGAAATTCAGCTCTTCGGGGACTGGGGAATCGGCGGTGCCGTAGACATAGATGTGGCGGTTTGAGACGGCTTCCGCAATCGGGCCCTCCAGGCCGCTTCTCTTGCCCGTGAGCGGCAGTCGGCCGGGAGTCCAGCGTCCGGCCAGTTTGCGGAACGAGAGCGGCGCGGATACGGCCTTGAAGCGAAAGAGCGCGCCATCGATAGTTACCGCCGACAGGGGATGGTCGAGCGAAAGTGTGAATCCGTCGATGTTCTGCGTTTCGACGCGCAGTTCGGCGCCGCCCGTCTGGCGGGCATCAATCGACGCCAGGACTCCGGGTGTGAGGCTATCGATCCGTACCCAGTAGGCGGAATCGTAGCGATGGGAGTCGGTGACGAAGCGAACACGCTCCGGGAATCGATTGCGTTGGAATTGAAGAAACCAATCGAACAGAGCGCCGTCCTTGTAGGCGTAATCCCAGGCGTTGTGTCGAACTGCCGGGTACTCGATGTAGTCGGCGGGAACGCCCAGGTCGAGAAACCTTCTCTGCCAGAGCCGGGAAACGGCCACGGGGCTTACCGGGTCCTGATTGCCGTGGAACAGCCGGATGGGCAGATTGAGGGCGTTGGGGGCGAGAACGTCAATTGCGCGGAGCGGCGCGGGGCAGACGGGAGCAACAGCGGCCCAGATATCCGGGCGGCTGAGAGCCAGCCACAGGGCGCCGCCTCCGCCCATCGAGACACCGGTCAGATAGACACGAGCGTCATCGACCTGAAAACGCCGTTTTACGTCGGCCAGAACGTCATAAACGTCTCTTTCGGCGATGCCGCGATAACCCATCGTTCCACGCGCCAGTGGAGAAGCGACGATCATCTCTACGTCACGAACCGGGTGGAAGGAGGCCAGCGGGATCCGCGCGGCATCGCCAAAGCGGTTTGTCTGTCCAAAGAGCTGGATCAGGTTCAGCCGGTGATTGGATTCCTCGGCGTGCAGGCTGATGAGCAGCGGATAGCGCTTCCGTAGGTCGAAGGGTCGGGGCAGATAGAGAGCATAGGGCTGTTCGGAGCCATCGACGGAGGAAATGAATGTTATCGTTTGCGGCCCTGGCGGGTAGGTTTGGGCGAACAACAATCCAGCGGTGACGGGGCAGGAGACCAGAATCCCGGCCAAAAAAGCGAGGGCAGCTACAGTTCTCCCCGGCGTTTTAGCTCCTCCTCGGCTCGAAACCAGTCGTCCCACGGCGAACCACCGTGGCCTCCGCGAGCCTCCCAATACGAATAGGCCAGCGCGGCAATCTCGTCTTGAGAAGGCGCGGCCAACTCCTCGTCGCGATCGATCATTTCGGGCGAAGCAGTACTCCGCGTCTTTTCCAGCAGGCTCACCGAACTCATAGGCGCACCTCCGTCCTGCATGATAGAACCGCGCCGGGGATGCCGATTGTGAGTTCTTGCACAAGAGTGGGGCATGACGTTCCGAAAGTCACGTTATACCAAACCGGGCGCCGGCTTGGGAACAACGCTTGCTGCGGCAACTCCTCGGCCAATGGCTCAGGAGCGGAAATCGATAAGCGTCGATGGCGATCCTTCGTGGTACCTCGACTCCGTAATCTACGAAGTCCACGTGCGCGCCTTTTACGACAATTCGGGCGACGGGCTTGGAGATTTTGCCGGTCTGACACAAAAGTTGGATTATTTGCAGGATCTGGGAGTGACGGCGATCTGGGTTCTGCCGTTCTGTCCTTCGCCCTGGAAAGACGACGGCTACGACATCTCCGATTACAGCAATGTGCACCCAGCCTATGGAACCCTGCGCGATTTTCAAACATTTTTGCGGGAGGCGCACAACCGTGGTCTTCGTGTAATTTCGGAGCTGGTCCTGAACCACACGTCGGACCAGCACGTATGGTTTCAGCGGTCGCGGCGGGCGCCGCCGGGAAGCCGATGGCGCAATTACTACGTGTGGAGCGATACTCCCGAAAAATATAGCGACGCGCGAATTATCTTCAAAGACTTTGAAGCCTCGAACTGGACGTGGGACCCGGTGGCGAAGTCTTACTACTGGCATCGGTTCTACTCGCATCAGCCGGATTTGAACTATGACAACCTCGAAGTGCACCGGGCGATGCTGGACGCGGTGGACTTCTGGTTGGACTTGGGTGTGGATGGATTGCGGCTGGACGCCGTTCCCTATCTCTACGAGCGGGAGGGAACGAATTGCGAGAACCTTCCCGAAACGCACGGATTTCTGAAGGAATTGCGGGCGCATATCGACGCGAAATATCGAGGCCGCATGCTTCTGGCGGAGGCCAATCAGTGGCCGGAGGACGCCATCGCCTATTTTGGCGCGGGCGACGAGTGCCACATGGCATTCCACTTCCCCCTAATGCCGCGACTGTTCATGGCGACACGCATGGAGGACCGCTATCCGGTAACGGAGATCCTGCAACTGACGCCCCCCATTCCGGCCGGCTGCCAATGGGCCCTGTTTCTGCGGAATCACGACGAGCTGACCCTGGAGATGGTGACCGATGAAGAGCGCGACTATATGTACCGGGTCTATGCGCACGACCGTCACATGCGTATCAATCTGGGGATCCGCCGCCGTTTGGCCCCGCTTTTGGAGAACGATCGCCGCCGCATCGAGCTGCTGAACGCTCTGCTGCTCTCCCTGCCGGGCACGCCGGTTCTGTATTACGGCGATGAAATCGGCATGGGAGACAATTTCTATCTTGGTGACCGCAACGGCGTGCGCACGCCCATGCAATGGAGCGGCGATCGCAATGCCGGATTCTCGCGAGCCAATCCGCAACGCCTGTATCTGCCGGCCATTATCGATCCGGAGTATCACTACGAAGCGATCAACGTGGAAACCCAGCAGAACAACCCTCACTCGCTGCTGTGGTGGATGAAGCGAACACTCGCGCTGCGCAAACAGTGGAAAGCGCTGGGGCGTGGGACGCTGGAATTTCTCTATCCGGAGAACCGGCGCATCCTGGCATTCGTCCGCATGCACGAACACGAACAGGTACTCGTGGTCGCGAACCTCTCGCGATTCGCCCAGTGCACCGAACTCGACCTTTCCAAATACAAGGACATGGTGCCGCAGGAACTTTTCGGGAAGACGAGCTTTCCGGCCATTACCGATAAACCCTATTTTCTTTCTCTGGGTCCGCATGCCTTTTATTGGTTCGCCCTGCAGTCCCGCGAGGCGTCGCTGGAGACGCTGCGCATCCGGAGAGGCGATCCTCCCACGCTGACAGTCCAGAGGTGGGACGACATTGTCAGCGGGACAATCCGCGATCAACTGAACGGCATGATGCCGGCATTCCTGCGGGCGCGGCGATGGTTCCGCGGTCAGACACGATACCTCCGGACCGCTGAGATCAGCGAGATTGTTCGTTTTCCGAAATCCGCGTCTTCGGTGCTGCTGGTCCGCGTGGAATATGCCGAAGGCGACGACGAGGTGTACACACTGCCGTTGTCGGTAGGCGTGGGGGATCCGGGCGACAACCGGTTCGTTCTGGCGCGCTTGCAGGCTCCGGACGGGTCCAGCGCGCGGTTGTCGAGCGCGTTGCGCGACCGCGAGTTTTGCGACGAGGTGCTGAGCGCCATTTTGCGCCGGAGGCGTTTTCCCGGAACGAGTGGCGAAATAGTGGCGGCGCACACGCGTGCGCTGCGCCGGCTTCTGGGCGACGACCGGGCCGTCCCCGATCCGTTGCCGTTCGAAGGAGACCAGGAAAACACGACCGTTTTCTTCGGCGATCGTTTCACGCTGAAATTCCTGCGTAAGATCGAGCCCGGCACATTACCGGAACAGGAAATCGGCGCGCTGCTGACGGAAAAGGGATTCTCCAATGCCGCGCCTCTGGCGGGCTGGCTGGAATATCGGCCCGAGGGAGGCGAATCGTCAATCCTGGCGCTGCTGCACGGCTTCGTCCGCGATGCGCGGAACGCGTGGGAGTACACGATCGACCACCTGGGACTATTCTTCGAGCACGCGTTAGCGCACGGCCCCACGGGCCCGCCTGAAGAAGGCTTGTCCGAACATGACACTGGGGAAATGATCGGCACTTACCTGGAGACAGTACGCCTGCTCGCGGCCCGAACGGGGGAACTGCACGCCGTGCTGGCCGGCGGGGTAGAAAACGCGGCGTTCGCGCCGGAGCCCTTCACGGATTTCTACCGCCATGGACTCTATCACGGCATCCTGACACACGTCGGCCGTGTGATGGAACGGCTGCGAACCGGTATCTCCCGGCTTCCGGAGAGCGTGCGTGGCGACGCCCAGGCGGTTCTGGACCGGCAACAGGCGATCCGCGGGAGGCTTCAGTTCCTGCGCGATCAGCGCCTGAACGCCAGGCGCATACGGATTCACGGCGACTACCATCTGGGGCAGGCGCTTTACACCGGCAAGGATTTCGTAATCATCGATTTTGAAGGAGACGCATCTCGCCCGTTAACTGAGCGGCGCATCAAACGGTCGCCCTTGGAAGATGTGGCCGGTATACTCGATTCCTTCTATCATGCCGCGCACAGTGCCCTTTTCGGCAAGGCGCCCGGCGTGATTCCGCAGCCGGAGACCCTGAACGCGCTGGAGGCATGGGCGAAGTTCTGGTACCAGAGGGTCAGCGCCGCTTATTTGAAGTCTTATCGCGCCACGGCGGGAGTTGCCGAGCTGCTTCCTGCGGACGACGCGCACCTGCGCACCGTCTTGGGCATATTTCTGCTGGACCGCGCCTTCCGCAAGCTGGCCTTTGAATTAGACAATGCGCCCGAGCGCATTCGCATTCCCTGTCACGCCATTCTGGAGCTGTCGTAATGACGAATTCGACAACGGAGTATCGAACGCCGGGCGCCACTTACCGTCTGCAGTTTCATAAAGATTTCCGCTTTGTGGACGGCCGCGACCTGGTGCCCTATCTGAGCGACTTGGGTATCACGGACCTGTACTCGTCTCCGCGCTACAAAGCACGGCGCGGAAGCTCGCATGGATATGACATTGCCAACCCCCTGCGCGTGAATTCCGAACTGGGCACGGAAGAGGATTTCGACGAAATGGCGGCGAAGTTGCGCCATTACAGCAT